>JAFGJX010000068.1 GCA_016928865.1 Spirochaetota bacterium | reverse complement strand
TGGCACCCTTCCAGAAGATCGTGGCTGAGTATCAGGTTTTCCGGCAGGCGTCCCTTGAGCGCCCGCTCGAACGCATCAATATCGTAGATCCCCTTACCGATGAACGAGCCTTCATGGAACAGGTCCTGATAGACATCGGAGATGGTGCGCGTATATGGGTCGATGCCTGGCTCACTGCCGCACAATTGCGCGTACCGGGAGCGGTTTGTGACCTGCAGAATTACGGCTACACGCGGCTGAATGATGCCGTATCCCTCGATGACACGGCGTCTGGCGTTATCGTACCGCGCACGGTTCAGCGGATGCGCCATTGCTCCCGCGAACTGCCGGGCCGAGTCGCGTGGCAGGCGCGTATCAGTGTCGAGGGTGAGGACATACTTAATGTTCGACAGGGCATCCGTGTTCCCGACGACATGCGAGAAGCTCTCCCGTGCCCCGCCCCGCAGGTACGAATTCAGATCGGCAAGTTTCCCCCGCTTGCGTTCATAGCCCATCCAGAGCTTTTCCCGGGGATTCCAGCGGCGCGGGCGATGGAAAAGAAAAAACCTGCCCCCATCCGGATCACGGTACTTTTCATTCAGCTCCTGAATTTTTTGCCGGGCCAGTTCAATGAGCGTAGTGTCGTCGGGCATGACTTCTTTGTCGGCATCCCGGAAATCGGTCAGCAGGGCGAAGAACAGGTTGTGATCCTGGTTCGCAAGGAACCTCACTTCCAACGCTTCTATCAGATCCTCGATGTTTTGAACGCTCACGAGCATGGCCGGGACAACGGTCAGAGTCCTCGATTCCGGCGGGATCCCCTCGGAATAATCCAGGCGCGGCAACGGATGCGGCACTGCAAGAAGCGTTACCGCCCAATTCACGAGCGCTACCGACAGGTGTGTTGCACATAAAAAAGCGAGTACGAGGAACAGCCCGAACGTCCATCCATGCAGCCCGACTTCAGTATCTAATAGAAGAAGTCCGCCGGCAAATATCGCCGTGAGAAGCATGATTGAACCAAGATACATAAGCAGAGGAAACCGGCGAATTGCGTTTTGCAGAGCCCTGGAAGCGGAAATGCTCACTCCTGCCGATCGCTCGAGCCGCTCCAATCCTTTATCGATCAGGTAGTAACCGACATGTGCGGCCCGATCATCACTGCCCTTTTCTGCCGCTCCTTCCTGCGATAAGAGAATTGATTTTCGCGCCACCTCGGCTTCGGACAGGCCGCTGCTCTTCGCAATCTCCTCTATTACATGCCGATAGCGGTCGCGGGTCGTAAAATCCATTTCGCGATAGGACCCGCCGGGGTCCTCAGCGAGGGTTTGATCGACAACGCTCATTGTCTCGACAAACTCGTGCCAGTCCATCGCGCTCAGGAACCGGAGACTGCCGAAGCTATTGCTCATCGACACCTGGTCGGCAGCCTGCTGCTGGATCTCCGAGTGCACCAATTGCTGGATTGTCGATCCCGATTCAGAGAGACGCTGCTCGATCCAGGTCAGCGGCAATGCAAGGTTGGAGCTCTGTCCCTGTAACCGGCGCGCAAGTTCGGCGACAAAAGAACTGACCATGGGAGGGTCCGAACTCACCATTTCCGCGATCACAAGAATAAGGCTTTTCGGGTCCTTTTCCGCAGTCTCGATCATCCGGTCTGCCCAATAATCAGCGCGATTCTGTTCGGACATATCCGATGCGATCCGCGACGCGACGCGACGGAGATTATCAATCAGCGCAAGTCGCAGCATGATTGGAATTGCCCACAGTTCTCCCAGTTTCAGAATGCTAACGGACTGGTAAGCCACGACAAAACTGCTGAGATTCTCCGGATCAACCCGCCCGTCGCCGTGTGAAATCGTTTCCAGCGCGATGTCGTACACGCGCGGCAGGCCGGCCGAAGGGCCGTTCCCGAGGCGCGGTAATTCCCGGCTGTAACCTTTCGGCAGATGCCTCCGCGCCATGCGAATCTGCTCTTCGATCAGATAAAAGTTGTCAAGCAGCCATTCACCGGCCGGGGTAATCCTTCGATTCACCTTAATCGCTTCGGCAAGCATGGTTCGGACTTTCAGAAGGACGACCTCATTCTCCGCCAGTCGCGTCATCAGGAGAAGGCGGCCCGAAACACGTTTCAGGCCCACGGCATGGGATCCCGCGAGAATCCTGCCGTGCTCCCGCATCTGATCGGCGCTGAACAACACCGAACGCAGCGCCTCCTCCACGCCAGCGTACCGTTGCACCCGGCCGCCGCGAAGGCGTGAAATTTTATCGGTCAGAGACCAGCGATGTATGGTGCCGCTCATTTTTTAATACGGGTTTCCTTCATTAAGAAGACGAACAGGCGAAGCATGTGCACACATAATGGCATATGCGGCAGCCGTTTTTATTTCTGTATCGGATGAATTCCCCGGCGGCATCCCGCTCCAGTCACAATCGCCGGGATCCCAGAGCGTCAAATATTGTAGTGCGGATAAAAACGCCAAACTCACGCATCGATTGTTTAATTTAAATTAAAGCAATTTTTAAAGCATGTCAACAAATTTATACGTCGACCCATTTTAGCACTCCAGGCCCACCATGCATACTACAATGGTACGATAAATCCGTAGGCTTCGAGCAGATGCACCTATTGTTCTGGAGGATCTTCCAGCCATTTGTTGCGACAGACCGCGAATTAAGGGAGCTTATTAATATCTTTTTTTATTTTGTTAACTACAAAACTACTCTGATGAAACACAGATGAGTCCGTATGGAATGTACTAAAAAAAACCGCATTTTGAGCGATAGGCAGCGGCCCTGTTTCACGCCTGTTTTTCAGGATTCCGCTGCGGCTGGCTGATGAATTAAATTTTAAGCCCCCTGTTCAGCTCTTTTTGTGTCTGAGGGTGCTTTTAGAGACCCGGGGCAGCAGGTACAGATGCTTCGACAGACTCAGCACAAGTAAAACGCATGGTGGTCCCTGGGCTTGTACTGAATAGGTTGCTTTTTCCTGTAAAATTAAAATAGGGGTTGATGATCGAAGTCGGGTCTCTCGCTTCGCTTTTTCCGATCCATGTTATACTGTTTATATTCCCTTCTTTGAGGATTAGTTCAAGATTGCTGTCTTTAAATAATTTCATTAATAAATTATTTTTATAATAAGCAATAGTATAAAATGGAAGGCCCCTGAAGTATTTATTTAAGCTAAAAAGAAAAATCTCGCCCCGTACAAAAACAGTGATGTTCCGCTGTATATGAGGAAACTCGATGCCGAAAAACTGATGGGGATTATAGATGACAGGCGGGAATGATGCTAATAGGCCGGGGAGACGCCTCCGGCCCCCGGATGGATGGATTAAATGCATATAACAGGGTGAAAATAATTGAATATGTTAACTATCGTCATTATTTTTTATATATCAATAACGCTGGATTCTCGCGAACCCGGGCACTGTCAGTACGCTATGAGCAAATCAGTGTTGCAACATACCCGTTGAGGAGGCAGCTATATGATAACGAAAAAAATCAATGAGTATATTGAAAATCTTTTCACCACTGCCGACATCAGCGTTAACGGCGGCAGGCCCTGGGACATCCAGGTGCATAACAACAAGTTGTTTTCAAGGGTTTTTAAAGGCGGGTCGCTCGCTCTGGGGGAATCCTACAGCGACGGTTGGTGGGACTGCGATGCCCTTGACCAATTTTTTCACCGGCTGTTCTGCGCCCGCCTGGATGAAAAGGTCAATCCCATATCAGTCATCGCGGTGCTGAAATCCATTTTTCTCAATATGCAGAACAGGGTGCGGTCCCGATGGGTGGTCGATACGCATTATGACCTGGACGCAAACCTCTACATGTCGTTCCTTGACCCGTACAACCAGTATACCTGCGGCTATTTTAAAGATACCGGCGACCTCAACAAGGCGCAGGAACAGAAGCTTGACCTTATCTGCCGGAAACTCATGCTCTCATCAAAAGATACCGTTCTGGACATCGGATGCGGCTGGGGCGGCTTCGCCCGGTTTGCGGCCGAACAGTACGGGTGCAGCGTTACGGGGATAACCATTTCCGATGAGCAGCTTAACTACGCCCGCGGGTTATGCAAGGACCTGCCGGTGAAGCTTATAAAATCCGATTACCGTGATTTTAAAGGCAGCTTTGACAAGGTGCTGGTGTGCGGCATGATCGAACATGTCGGATATAAAAACTACCGGAAACTCATGGAGGTGGCCTTCAATTCATTGAAAGATCAGGGCCTGTTCCTGCTTCAGACCATTGGGAAGAGCATTTCCACGAGGATGGGAGACCCCTGGATCAATAAGTATATTTTCCCCAACGGGCTTATCCCTTCGCCCCGGCAGATTGCCGCGGCCGCCGAAGGACTGTTCATCATCGGGGACTGGCATTTCATGGGACCGCACTACGACCGTACCCTCATGGCCTGGCATGCCAACTTCATAAAAAACTGGGAGCGTATCAAAAGCGCCTTTGATGAACGGTTTTACCGCATCTGGAACTACTATCTCCTCAGCTGCGCCGCTTCATTCAGGTCGAACATGAATGACCTGTGGCAAATCGTGTTTTCAAAAAACGGCCTTCCGGAGGACTATATCTGTATCAGGTGATGAAGTGCGCGAACGTGAGGAATTGAAGAATAATTTATTCGGTTGTAACAGGCGGATGAAATGAAAAAAAGGAATGGCAAAACGCATTCAGCCGCATAGGCCGCAACCTGAGAGGGTGCGTTTCCCTGTGTATCTATTTCACGCCCGGGAACGATTCCACAAATTTTACCCTGATGTCTGCGCCGATTGCCACATACTGAATGGTAAAATCGGGAAATGAATCCACGAATTGCCACTTCCCGCACCTGTCAGGGAACGAATCAACCTTCCGGACCCGGATGTCCTCGAAGCTCGATACAACCCTGACGCGGAGATCGGGAAAGCGGTCCACGACCTGAACGCGGCCGAAAAGCCTAATCCCGTTACAGGCGCAATCTGATACCTTCGTTTTAGTATCGCCGGAAAGCGAGTAGATCAGGATCATTCCGGCCGCGCATATGGCGACTATTTTTTTCATGGGATGGTTCTCCAATACCCTGTTTTTGCTTAAACGTCAATTGAAAAATCTTTCCGCACGTCAACGGTTACGCGGGGATCAAATAGGGAACGGAGAATGACTTCATTATTTTAATCATTCCAACGGGGCGAATAATTATCGTTTTCCGTGCCCGCATAATGCTTGACGTAATTGCCATTCGTGATCTCATCTAGCATTGTTATCACCGTCCGGTCCGTTGAAACGGATTTTTAGTTTCAGGCGTCATCGACGATGCGGGCCGGCGCCATCGAGTAACTATATCAGGTTTGAGGGAGGATGTATGTCATTAAATAAAATAATAGTTTCGCTGTTGTGCGCAACACTGCTGCCGGTGGCCATCTCGTGCAAGAAGAAGAGCGGGGACAGCATCAAGATCGGCGCGATATTCTCGGTAACGGGCCCGGCTTCATTCCTGGGAGCGCCGGAGGAAAAGACCGCCCGGATGATGGTCGATGAGATCAACGCCAGGGGCGGGATCGACGGGAAGACGCTCGAGCTGATCGTCAAGGACTCGGCGGGCAGCCCGGAGAAAGCGATCTCCTTCGCCAAACAGCTCATCGAGGAGGAGAAGGTGTACGCGATCATCGGGCCGTCCACCAGCGGTGAAACGATGAAGATCAAGGGCATCTGCGAGGAAGGAAAGACCATCCTGATCTCCTGCGCCGCGGCCGAGGTGATAACGAACCCGGTCACGAAGTACACCTTCAAGGTGGCGCAGAACGACAGCTTCGGCGCGCAGAAGATCTGCGAGGTGATGAAGAAAAAGGGGATACGCAGTATCGGGATCGTGACGAGCAATGACGGATACGGCATCGCCGGCAAGGAGCAGATGGAAAAGGCGGCGGCGAAAAACGGGATCGCCGTCCTGATCAGCGAAGTATATGACAAGAAGGCGACCGACCTGACTGGCGTCCTGACCAAGCTGAAGGCGAAGAACGTGCAGGCGGTGGTGAACTGGTCAATCGTCCCCGCGCAGTCTATCGTTCCAAAGAACATGAAGCAGCTCAACATGGATGCCCAGCTCTTTCAGAGCAGCGGCTTCGGGAACATCAAGTACGCGAAGGAGGCGGGCGAGGCCGGAGAAGGTATCATCTTCCCCTGCGGGCGCCTGCTGATCGCGGAAGCGCTGCCAGACAACCATCCGCAAAAGGCGTTGCTCATGAAATACAAGAAAGACTACGAGTCGAAATACGGCGAAGATGCGAGCACCTTCGGCGGGCATGCCTACGACGCGCTAATCATACTCGAGGAAGCGATCAAGAAGGCCGGCGCCGACAGGGAGAAGGCGCGCGACGCGATAGAAAACATAAAAGACCTGCCCGGAGTGGGCGGCGTGTATAATTTTTCTCCCGCCGACCATCTCGGGCTCGATATCAACGCGTTTGACATGCTCACCGTCAGGGACGGCAAGTTCGTCAGATATACGGAATAGCGAGTAACCCGCCCCGGCGGTGTTCGTGGTGACGCCGCCAAAAAACTGCGCCGCCGGCCGCTTAATGCTTGACGTATGGCCGGCGGTGTTGTTGATTTACAGAGTTTTTAATACCCAACCGCGAGTGTTGCCTGTAATTATACTGAACATGAGCCGGCGCGGCGAAGCCCAGTGGTGTGCGGTGTGCCGGATGCATGCAGAACCGGTCGTGTCAGTATAAAAAATAGAATTTTATTTTTTCAAATAACCTGGAGGCGTTATGTCGTTAAAAAAGATTTTTATTGTCATGATGTGCGCGTGCCTGATCCCCGCCGCATTTTCATGCAAAAAGCAGAGCGGGGAAACCATCAAGATCGGCGCAATTTTTTCGGTAACGGGGCCGGCGTCATTCCTGGGGTCGCCCGAGGCCAAAACGGCGAAGATGATGATCGACGAGATCAACGGCAAGGGCGGGGTAAACGGCAAGGAGCTCAAGCTGATCGTCAAGGACTCGGCAGGGAGCCCGGAGAAGGCGATCTCTTTCGCGAAGCAGCTGATTGAGGAAGACAAGGTCTTTGCGATCATCGGTCCGTCCACCAGCGGCGAATCGATGAAGATCAAGTCGATCTGCGAGGAAGGAAAGACGATCCTGATCTCGTGCGCGGCGGCCGAGGTTATCGTGAATCCGGTGGCGTCATATGTATTTAAATCACCGCAGAATGACCGTTTTGCCGCGCAGAAGATATACGAGGTGATGAAGAAAATGGGGATAACCAGGATCGGCGTTGTTTCGAGCAACGACGGATTCGGGCTCGCCGGCAAGGGACAGCTTGAGAAGCTCGCGCCGGCCAGCGGGATCACAATCCTGATCAGCGAGGTATACGACAAGAAGGCGACCGACCTGACCGGCGTCCTGACCAAGCTCAAGGCGAAGAACGTGCAGGCCGTGGTGAACTGGTCGATCGTCCCCGCGCAGTCGATCGTGGCGAAAAACATGAAGCAGCTCAACATGAAGGTGCCCCTCTTCCAGAGCCACGGCTTTGGTAACATCAAGTACGTCAAGGAGGCCGGAGAGGCGGCCGAAGGGATCATCTTCCCGGCGGGGCGCCTGCTGATAGCGGATTCGCTTCCCGACAACCATCCCCAGAAGGCGCTGCTCATGAAATACAAGAATGACTATGAGTCGAAATACGGGGAAGACGCCAGCACCTTCGGCGGGCACGCCTATGATTCCCTCCTGATACTGGTGGAGGCCATCAAGAAGGCGGGCGCGGATGCAGACAAGGAAAAGGTCCGGGATGCGATAGAGGACCTGAAGGGACTCGCCGGCACCGGCGGGATCTTCAATTTTTCAGCTACGGATCACAACGGGCTTGACATAAACGCCTTTGAAATGTTAACCGTCAAGGGCGGCAAGTTTGTGAAGTATGAATAAGCCAGCATGATATCCGGGCGGGGGCGGCGCCGCATGACGCCGCCCCCGCCTGTTTTTAATTCGCCATGTCCTTTGAACAGCTACTACAATACGCGCTCTCCGGGATTACCAATGGCAGCATCTATGCCATTGTCGCCATTGGATTCAATATCATCTACAATACCACCGGCATTATAAACTTCGCCCAGGGCGAGTTCCTTATGCTGGGCGGGATGACCGCCATATCTCTGTCGTCGTTCATGCCGCTCCCCCTGGCGATTCTCGCCGCCGTTGTCATCACCTCCTTCGCGGGGGCCCTCATCGACTTCCTGTTCATACGGCGGCTCAAGAGTCCCTCGGTTCTGGGCATGGTCATCGTCACCGTGGGGCTCTCCATCGTGATACGGGAGATCGCGCTGCACATATGGGACGAGAAGGTGCGGTCGCTCCCCTATTTTACCGGGAACGAGATTTCCTCGATAAACATCATGGGCGCGTTTATATCGCCGCAGGTGCTCTGGGTGATCGGCGTATCGAGCGTCATAGTCGTGTTCCTCGGCGTGTTCTTCAAGTTTACGCTCACGGGCCGGTCGATGCGGGCGTGCGCGTCCAACATCACCGCGGCCCGGCTCTGCGGCATCAACGCGCGGAACATGGTGACCATATCCTTCATGCTGAGCGCCGGCATCGGCGCCCTTGCCGGGTGCGTGGTGTCGCCCATAACCCAGACCCAGTATGACTGCGGCACCTCCCTCGCGATCAAGGGGTTTACCGTGGCGATTCTGGGCGGGCTGGGAAACAGCACCGGCGCGGTCGTTGGCGGGATCGTCATCGGCCTTCTGGAGGCCTTCAGCATCAGCGTGCTTCCGCTCGCGTACAAGGACGCGGTCGCCATCGCCATACTGCTCATCATACTGTTCGTGCGGCCCAGCGGGCTCCTGGGTAAAAAAGAAGCGGCGGGGTTGAAGGAATTCTGATGGCAATGAAAAAATATTCCCCCGTTCTGGCGCTTGTCATTTGCGTGATCATCCTCCAGGCCATCGCCTCGCTGGCAGGGCGGGAGTACTACCTGACGCAGCTGACCATGTCAGCGTATTACTGCCTGGTGATACTGGGCCTCACGGTGCTCATGGGCTACACCGGGCAGATATCCCTGGGCCATGCCGCCTTTTTCGCCATGGGCGGCTACACCACCGCAGTTATGACAACGCGCAATCTCATAGAGATGCAGGGAAGCGCCGCGGTCGATCTTGCCGTTCGGCTGGGCCTTACCGTCACTGAAAAAAACGCGTACGGCGTCGAGATTCTTCACCTCTCTCCCTGGGTGTCCCTGGTCACGGCCGTGTGCCTGACCGCAGCAGTGGCGTTTTTCATCGGCATTCCGATCCTGAAGCTCAAGGGGCACTACCTCGCCATGGCGACCCTGGGGTTCGGCATCATCATCTACCGGATCGTGCTCGGATCGAGGATCTTCGGCGAGGCGGACGGGATTTCCGACATACCGCAGTTCGCGCTCGCCGGCGGCCTTGCCGTGAGCGGCGATCCGGCGCTCCGGGTGCAGAATTATTATATTGCCGCGGTCCTGGTGGTCGCGGGCGTGGTTCTCCTCATGAACCTGGTCGATTCCCGCGTGGGGCGTGCTCTCAGATCCATACACGGGAGCGAGGAAGCGGCTAACGCCATGGGGGTGAACGTGGCGCGATACAAGCTTCTGGTCTTTGTCCTGTCCGCCGTGTTCGCGTGCATCGCGGGCGTGTTCCTGACCCACTTCAACGGCGGCGTGGGGCCGTCGGAGGCGGATGTGATGAAATCGGTCAGCTATCTGGCGATTGTCGCGGTGGGCGGCATGGCGAACCTGTGGGGCGCGCTGGTCATGGGAATCCTGCTGAATTACCTATCCCTCAGGGGATATTTCGGGAGCTACGACGAATTCGTGTTCGGCAGCATTCTTATCGTTATCATGCTCTTTTTCCCCAACGGGCTTCTGAAAATGGAAAACTTCCGGTGGCTGTCTGACGCGGCCGCCCGGGTCATCAATTCGTACCGCGCACGCGGCGGGGAAGGGAAGGATGGGCTTTCTTGAACTGAAAAATATGAGCCGGTCGTTCGGCGGCCTGCGCGCGGTGGACGATGTTTCGTTCGAGGTGGCGAAACACCAGATCAAGGCGGTCATCGGCCCGAACGGCGCCGGCAAGACCACCCTGTTCAATCTGATTACCGGATCGCTCGTGTGCGATTCAGGCGAGGCGCGCATCAACGACGTGCCGATTCAGAACCTGCCCCCGCACCGAATCGCGCGCCGGGGCATCTCGCGCACCTTCCAGAACATAAAGCTCTTTTCCCACATGACGGTAGTCGAAAACGTCATGGTGGGGAGGCACATCCGCAGCAGGGCGGGGTTCCTGCCGGCGATGCTCCGTCTGCCGGGTGCGCGCCGCGAGGAGCGGGCGATCCGGGAGCGCTCCCTGGAGATTCTCTCGGTCATGGGCATCGCCGAACTGGCGGACCAGGACGCGACGAGCCTGCCGTTCGGCACGCAGCGGATCGTGGAGATCGCGCGGGCGCTCGCAACCGAGCCGGAGCTGCTCCTGCTGGACGAGCCCGCCGCGGGCCTGAACATCTACGAAACCGCGAGGGTCTCCGAGATGATCACCAAGATCAGGGAGCGGGGGGTGACCGTCCTGGTAATCGAGCACGACATGTCGCTCATCATGAACATATCAGATGAAATTGTTGTCCTGTCTTCAGGAAAAAAAATCGCGGAGGGCGTGCCCGCGGACATCCAGAAGAACGAAGAGGTGATACGCGTGTACCTGGGGGAGGACGATGCTTAAGATACGGAACCTGTACTCGGGATACGGCAACCTCCGCGTTCTCAAGGGGGTGTCGCTTCACGTCAACCCTGGCGAGATCGTTACCATCATAGGCGGGAACGGATCGGGAAAGAGCACCCTCCTTTCAACCGTGGCCGGGATTGTTACCCCGCAGGATGGGGAGATCGAGTTCAACGGCATGCATATCGCCGGTCTTGCTCCGGAGAAGATCGTGGCCGCGGGCTGCTCGCTTGTTCCCGAGGGACGGATGATATTCGGCACCCTGACGGTCCGTGAAAACCTGGTGCTTGGCGCCTACACCCGCATCCGCGGCGGGAGGCGGCATGACCTCGAGGAGGACCTGGCGTTCATCTTCGCCATGTTCCCGCGACTTCTCGAGCGCGAACGCCAGCTGGGAGGGACCCTCTCCGGCGGCGAGCAGCAGATGCTGGCGATCGGGAGGGCGCTCATGGCCC
>JAFGJX010000067.1 GCA_016928865.1 Spirochaetota bacterium | reverse complement strand
AGATTAGATTTTTAAAGGGGATTTTAAGGTCGAAGCCCTTGAAAAGGCCCCACCGGGGCCTCCCGGCGAGAGCGATACGCAGGATCGAAAAGTCTATTCTAAATTCGTTTTATTAATTATAATTTTTCTTGAAAAGACTTATTTAATAATTATATTTTCTACAGGTGTACGTTTTGAATGTGATAAAACACCGCATCATGCTGGTTGAAGACGAGTTGATCACCGCCCTTGACATTCAGCGGATGCTGGAAAAGGTGGGATATAGCGTAACGGCAACCATCTCCTCTGGCGAGGAAGCGGTTGAACGGGTGAGCCAGATCAATCCGGATCTCATCATAATGGATATATTCCTGTCTGATGATATGGATGGGATTGAAGCAACCGCACTTATAGAACGCAAAGTAGATATACCGGTAATATTTCTCACCGCGAACGCCGACACGACGACAATCAAGCGGGCTGATAAATTAAAGCACTACGGCTATCTTCTCAAGCCGATCAAGCAGGGCGATCTCAATTCAATAATCTCCACGGCGCTTCAGCGCCATGAAATTGAAACAAACGCTAAAAATTCGATACGCCACTGACAATGCCGGCCGTGGACAGGCGATTATTACGAATTCCCCTTTGACAGATGCTGATCCAGAGCCTCCAGACCCAGAAGATATGAATGAATGCCAAAGCCCGATATCTGTCCGATGCAAACCGGCGCGGTCAGCGATATGCGCCTGAATTCCTCGCGCGCATGGATGTTAGAAAGGTGGACCTCCACCGCAGGTATGCCCGTGGTTGTAAGTGCATCGCGAAGAGCTATTGAAGTATGGGTGAACGCCGCGGGATTTATGACAATGCCGTCCGCGTTTCGGTTTTCATGTATATAGTTTATAATATCGCCTTCCACGTTTGATTGAAAAAAAACGAGATCAATGGCTTTCTCACGGGCATAGCCCATCATGAGGTCCTGCATGTCCCCGAGCGTCTTTGAACCATAAATCTCAGGTTCCCTCGTACCCAGCAGATTGAGATTGGGACCGCTGATCACGAGTATTTTCCTTGTATTACCCATTGACTTCCTCCGTGCTTCCGAATGACCCGGCAGATTACTTCACACCGTATCCGAACTCCTCATACAGGTTCCTCGCCTGCATAAATATCAGGCCCTGCTCTGAAGATGCGAGCACCCTTTCCAGGCATTCTTTTGATTTTTCCTGGTTGTTCATTTCACGATACAGTATGGCGCATTGTATCAGGGCCTTCCGCGTAAATGAATCATGTGCATCCGTATCCTCGATGATTTTCGTGAAATAAACAAGCGCCCCTGCCGGATTGAACGCCGCCAGAAGAGAATACATACCGAGAAAATACCATGATTCCCGCGTATATTCGCTGTTCATGCGGGAAAGCGCCCAAAAATGATTGTATGCAGCGCGATAATTGCCGGCATGAAAATATAACCTGCCTGAAAGGCAGGCTATCAGCGGTTCATTCCCCTTGTAGCGTTTCAGCAAGGTACCATATCTGTTAAACTGCTGTAAATCCTTATTTTTATAATAATGCCAGATCAGGCGTTTTATGACCGGCTCGCCATACTCACCCTGCAGCAATTCTGAAAGATGCTTTTCCGCATGCGCTACCGCATCATCGGCGTTTCCCATCTCAAAGTAGCACCGTATCAACAGGGTGTCTTTCCGGTTCTGGAGGTCCACGCCGCCGCCTGTATCGACTTCAGATATGGATTTCAGCGCTTCAGGATGTTTGCCGTTCATCATCTGGATCTCGCCAAGAGACAACTTCGCGCTGCTGACGAATTTTGTCCCCGGGCACTCATTGATGATCTTTATGAAATATAGATCAGCCTCATCCCTTTTTTCCTTTCTCATAAGATGCTCGCCGATCATATACAGGGATTCTGCGTAATAATCCTTGTCAGCCTCCAGAAAGTCATTCGCCTCTATCGCGGATCGATAATCCCCGACGCTGAGGGCGCATCGTATATACATGAGGACGTCATCTTTCGAATAGATGGAGAGATTCCGTTTGTCAAGGGTCATGTACACTTTCTCATGCATATTCAACTGGTAATAGGATCTTGCCTGATACAAAACAACGTCATTCCACTGAGACTCTGTCATCGGTGGAAATTCAGCCTTTTCAATTACCGTCAGTATGTCTGCATATCTCTTCATGCGAAACAACGAGACAATCTTGCCGTGGTATGCGCCTCCGCGATGACGTGAATACGAACCGGAGAGATACTTGTCGTAATAGACTATCGCGTAGGAAAAATTATTCCGGCTGAAATTATCGTTCCCCAGGTCAAAAATAAGTTCCGATGCTGTTTCAGACGCTGAGAACCTGTTCATTATAATGTTAATGAAACGCCGTGCGTCGAGGCCATTCTTCATGAGCGCTTTAACATACTCATACAGCGCCATCTCAACGTCCTTTCGGGTAATATAACTGCGCGCCAGAACGTCTGCGATCTTGCCGGCATTATCAAGATCATTCTTGTCGATATAAATTGAAAGAAGAAGCAGGTATGCATCGTATGACTGCTCTGTGTTTTTGCGGCTGACATATTCCTTGAGAAGCGCAAGCGCCCTGCCCGTATTCCCCTTTTTTACCTGTACCAGCGCCAGGTAATAGTCGGATTCGGAATTGAACCTGGAAAATGGATTTTCTTTTTTAATCGATTCGAATATCTCGTTGGCCTTCCCGATATCGCCCATTTCAAGATATGCGCGCGCCATGAGAAAGTTGATTTCGTCCCGTTCAGAGTCAAACGGGTTTTCCCTGAGGTAGAGGCCGAACACATCAATCGCCCTCTCGTATTTTTTTACGCGCATGCATGTTTTGCCGAGCACGATCATGAGCCTGTTCTTTTTTGCGGGACCGGCCGTTTTTATTGCCTCGTCAAGATACGGGATCGCCCTTTCAGGATCCGTCGCAGCGTAGTAATCACCGAGCTGTATTGAGGCCCCGGTCCGGAGTGCTGACCTGTCTGATTCCGTCCTTACCCGCTCGAGCATGGCTATGCCCTCGCCCTGGTCATGCCCCTTGAGCATAATCCTGCCGAGCCGATACAGCGCGTTGTAATACCAGCGCGTATTGTTTCCAGCAGCCACATATGTTTCGAGCAGGCTTCTGGCCAGCGCGATTTGTCCCAGTTCTTCGCACGACCGGGCCTTGAAGTAATGCACGTCAAAAATTGCCTTATCCGCGATCATGCTGCGCGGGATGGCGTTGAACATCTGAAGGGCCTTCTGGTGGTCGCTTCGCTTCTGATAAATTCTTCCCAGCATCAGGTGAGCCTTCGCGCTGCTTTCAGCATCCGACTGCTCACTCATAAGTGAGGCCAATGTCTTTACCGCATCATCGTACCTTCCGGAAAGGAACTGGGCCTCGCCGATCCGGAATTGCCGCGACGCGTTCAGCCTGCTGTCCGCGCTCGCGCCCTGTGCCGTTTGCCACTCTAAAACCGCTTCATCATACCGCTTCTGGGAAAAATATATCGCGGCGATACGATCATGGGCCCGGGGGACGAACTCCCCTTTTCTGGTTCTTCCCATGAAGCGACGGAACTCCTCTATCGCATCCGGATAATTCTTCAGGAGGTAATAACTCTCGCCCATCCAGAAACGAGATTCGACCGCGAGTTCGTCCGTCCTGCACCTGTTCAAAAAGCTTTTAAATTCAAAGAGAGCCGCTTCATACTTTTTCTTGCCAAATATCGAGCGTGCCATAAAAAACCAGGCGCGATCCAGGTACTCGCTGTCGCCTGATTCTACAATTTTTCTGAAGAGCAGTTCGGCTGATCCGAAGTTCCCCGAATTAAAAGCTTCCATACCCTGGTCAAAATGAGCGCGGGAATCCGTTGCCGAGATATCTGCAATGCCCGGCCGTACTGCCATGACAGAAAACAATAGCGCTATGCCTATCGTTTTTAAGATGCTGAAATTTTTGTGCGGATTCGAGCTCATTTCATTTATTCGAGTGTACGATTTTGCTTTTGTTTCATCATACCGGAATATTTTGCGCAATAAAACCTTTGAATGCCGTCATCCTGAGAGAATCAGGCATCATTTCAAAGGCTTTTTAAGTAATCACGCAAAAATTCTATCGCAACAAGCGATGCGAGCGTTCTTACGCGGTCTCTGTCGCCTCCCAGAAGCCTTGTGAACGATCGCACGCCATTCGCGTCCGCGAGACCGAACCAGACGGTGCCCACCGGCTTTGATTCGGATCCGCCCCCGGGCCCCGCGATGCCGGTAATGGAAATGCCGATATCTGTTTCCAGCTCTCTGCGGATGCCGGCAGCCATCAGCTCCGCCGTTTCCTGTGAAACCGCGCCGTGCCTCCCGAGAGTGCCGGCGTCGACTCCCAGCCACCCCTGCTTCACCCTGTTGTCGTATGCGATGATCGAACCGAAAAACACGTCGGACGAGCCGGGGATGTCGGTAATCCTCTTGGACACAAGGCCGCCGGTGCACGATTCGGCGAAGGAAACGCTCAGTCTCATGTTCCTGAGAAGGGCAACGACCTCCTCCTCGGGCCGCGCGAACCGAGGATCGAGGAACCGGGGACCGAACACCGCGCCTGCCTCGCGCAGCACAGGGTCAAAGTCGACCTTTTCTTCACCCTGAACCGCAATAATAACATTAATTATACCATGTTCTGCGGTTATTCCCCATTCGAATCCCTGTTTGATAATGTCAAACTTTCTGACCGCCTCATTGACCTCAGACTCCTTCATGCAGGTTACTCTGAACGTCACATGTCCCCGCTCCTGGATTCCGCATTCATCCCTCAAGAACGGGAGCACCGAATGTTCCATCATGCTCTCCATTTCTCCGGGAACACCGGGCATGGCGATAAGCGTCTTGCCTTCTTTTCGGACAATAAAGCCTGGAGCCAGGCCTCTGAGGTTCCGTATTACCCTTGCGCCGCGCGGAATTTCGACCATCTTCCTTTCGTTTTCTGTCATAGGCATGCCGATCTGCTTTAAATATGAATCCATAATCGTGAGGGATTCATCGTCGACACACGGCGGCATCCCGAACAGACGTTCAACGGCGGCAAGCGTGTTATCGTCATCCGTGGGGCCGAGCCCTCCGGTCATTATAACGATATCCGATGTTTCAATAGCATGGCCGAGCATCGCGGTCAGCCCATCGGTGTCATCACCGGCAACGTAGTGAGCGCGCACCATCACCGACAGGGGGAAGAGCCTTCGGCTGATAAATGCGCTGTTGGTATCGGTCACAGTCCCGTGAAGAAGCTCGTTCCCGGTTGAAAGAACGGCAACGGTTTTCATAACGTCTCAGGCCTCACATCTGGTCCGGGGCCGATACGCCCAGCAGGGTAAGCCCGTTCGCCATGACGGTCCTTACCGCATCGCAGAGCAGGAGGTAGGTGACGCTCATGGCGCGGTCGTCGGTAAGGATGCGATGCTCGGTATAAAACTTGTGGAACGCCTGCGCGACCTTCATGAGAAAGGTGGCGACGCGATGCGGCTCGCACTTTTCAGCCGCGTCCTCCATCTCCTCGGGAAATTTCGCGAGATGCTTCATCAGAAGTATCGATTCTTCATTGTCAAGGTAAGCCGGATCCGCCGAGGACGGGTCATAGGTCATTCCGCGCTTCTCCGCTTCCCGGAACAGTGAGCAGATGCGCGCGTGAGCGTACTGGAGATAAAAGACCGGGTTTTCAGAGCTTTCTTTCTTGGCCAGCGTCAGGTCGAAATCAAGATGGCTCTCGAGCGACCTCATGACGAAAAAATACCTGGCCACATCAACGCCAATCTCGTCAATGAGGTCGCGCATGGTTGAAAACTGTCCGAGCCGCTTTGACATCTTGACCGTTTCGCCCTCCATCAACAGGTTAACCTGCTGTGAAATAAGGATATTCAGCCTTTTCCCGTCGAAACCGAGAGATTTCATGGCGCCGAGAAGCCGTGTGATATGGCCGTGATGGTCGGGGCCCCATATGTCGATTGCGAGATCGTATCCCCTCTCAAACTTTTCTCGATGATAGGCGATATCGGCGAGAAAATATGTGGGCCTGCCGTCGTCCCGCACCAGGACGCGGTCCTTGTCATCGTTATAATCGGTTGACCGGAACATGGATTTCCCCTCGTCGGCATATACGCCGTTTGCCTTTTCGAGCAGATCCAGTGTTTCATTGACCGATCCCTTTTCGTGGAGCGTTCTTTCGCTGAACCATGTTTTAAAGCGTACGTTGAACTCTTCAAGGTCCCGCCGCTGCCCGGCCAGATTATATTCGATTGCCTTGAGCGCGAGAAAATCGACAAGCTCGTCTTCGCCGGCAATGGCGCTCATTTCCCGTTCGTAATCTTCCGCGATATGGGCCGCAATGTCCGCAATATACGCGCCGTGATACCCGTCTTCGGGAAACTCGACGCTCTCCCCCTTTTGTTCCCTGATCCGCGCCAGCACGGACCTGCCGAGCAGGGAGACCTGATTGCCGTAGTCATTGACGTAAAATTCCCGGTCCACGACATCGCCGGCAAACTCCATCAGATTCGCGATCGTATCACCGACCGCCGCGGCCCGTGCGGATACTATGTTGAGGGGGCCGGTCGGATTTGCTGATACAAACTCGATATTTATCCGTCGCGGTGTCTGCTTCGAGGAACTGCCGTAGTCCGCGCCCAGGCGCACGATCTCCTTGAGGTTGTCGTACAGAAATCCTGTTGACAGAAACATATTGATAAAACCGGGCTTCACAACTTCGATGGAGCTCATCCGCGGGTCGGTACCGATATATCGCGCGAGTCCGGTGGCTATCTCCATCGGCGATCTCCTTAACAGCCTGGCCGACTCCAGCGCTATCGGGGTTGAATAGTCGCCGAATTTCATCTCGCGAGGATACTCCACCTTGGGGTCGATATCGCCAAAAATGTCATCAAACGCGCCATCACGTACGGCCGACTCAACTGCGCGTGATACGAGCCGGGAGATTTCTGTCTTGAGATTCACCAATCTGCCTCGTGATTGTATATTGCATGCGGCTGCTGTCGATCATTGCCGGGAAACCAGCATACCGATAACTTCCTCTCCGGAAGTATTTTAAAAAATGAAAAATGCCGCTATTTGTCAACCATTTAACAACCAGTCCCCTTCCCGATATCGGGACAGTTTCAGACGTGGATTAAATTTTCACAATAACATAAAAATATCTTGAAAATATTAAACAACCTGTCATGGTCAATACGAATGACGCGCCGACCAGGAGAGCCTATGGCCACCATTAAATTTGAAAGAAACCATATCATCGGGTTTATCCTCACCATCGCTGTATTCGCGGTCCTTGGCTTTATGTTCTTTTTCACAACCATACTTGACCGCATAGAGCTGGGCGCCAACAACTTCATGTTTTTTCTCCGCGACCCGGCTGAAAAATCCGAAGTGATCCAGAAGGGCGCGGAACTCCGCCTTCCGAACAAGCGGGCGAGGAAGGACATCATCATTATCGGCATCGACGAACGAACCATCCGCCATTTCTCCGACCAGGGCATCCAGTGGCCCTTCCCCTGGGACATCCACGCTAAATTCATCCGATATGTCGGCTCGGGCAAACCGCTCGCCATTCTCTTTGACGTCATGTTCCTTGACCACAAGGAGCATGAAGACAAGCTCGCGGTCGCGATACGTGAGGCGGGCAGCGTATATCTCGACTTTCCATTTGAGACCAGAAGCATCGACAGGGACTATGCCGACCAGGGCAAGCGCCTCACATTCATGGAGAAGATCCGTTTCCCGGTTGACCCGTCCGACACAACGAAGAATCTGGTTGAAGAGGCGGTCCCGCCAACACCGGAACTGTCAAGCGCCGCGCGCGGCATCGGCTTTGCGAACGTCAACCTCATACCCGAAGCGGACAATATCATCCGGAATATGCCTATCCTGATAAAGTGGGATGGATACTACTACCCCAATATTGACCTCCTCGTCGTGATGCACTATTTTGGCATCAGCAAAAAAGACGTAGAGATCAAATGGGGTGAACATATCAAGCTGAAGAACCTTCCCGCCGCCAAGATGGCCAGGCCGAATAATAACCGCGAGATCATGATCCCGATCGACAGGCACGGCTTCATGGATGTCAATTTTGTCGGAGGATATGGGAGTTTCGAGCATTATCCGTACAGCTACTTTTATCGGGACGGCGACATGTTGAAGGAAAACAACACGTCTCTCAAGGACAAGATTGTCCTTGTGGCGGCCTACGCCGCGACCGGTATCGCCACCGACGAAAAGCAATCTCCCTATGGCGCGATTTACGGCATCGAGCATCACGCCAACGCCCTCAATACCATCCTCAATCAGAACTTTTTACACAAGCTCACCGAAATTCAGAATCTTATTATAATGCTCGCTATCGCCCTTATGCTGGGTCTTTTGCTCCCGCGCATCTCAATCATTGCCTCGCTTGTCATAACTATCATTTTTTCTATCCTGTATATGGTCGGGGCCTATACCGTTTTCGATCTTTTCAGCTACATGCCGGCGTTCTCCACTCCGGTTATACAGATCGGCCTGTCATTCACCCTGATCATTACCTATCGGGTCCTTACCGAACAGCGTGAAAAGCGATATATCAGGCAGACCTTCTCGAAATTCGTGTCCAAATCCGTGGTCGACGAGCTCCTGAAGAGCCCTGAAATGCTCAAGCTCGGCGGCGAGAAAAAGACCGTGACAGTGCTCTTTTCAGACATCAGGGGCTTTACCACCCTCTCCGAGCGAATGACCCCCGAGGAACTGGTTGTCCACCTCAATTATTACCTGCAGGTCATGACCGACATCGTGATAAAATACGACGGCACCCTGGATAAATACGTCGGAGACGAAATTATGGCGTTCTGGGGCGCGCCCATACCGCAGCAGGATCACGCGTTTCTTGCCTGCAGGGCCGCGATTGAGATGATGGTCAAACTTCACGAAATCAATGACGCGTGGGCACAGGAGAAAAAGGAGCAGATCGATATAGGCATCGGCATCAATTCCGGCCCGATGATCGTCGGCAATGTCGGGTCGTCGTCCAGGATGGATTACACGCTTATCGGTGACATGGTTAATCTGGGCGCCCGTCTCGAGGGAACCAATAAAATATACAGCACGAACATCATCATTAGCGAATACACCTATGCAGGCGTGAAAGACCGGGTAATATCCCGCGAGCTTGACCTGATACGCGTCAAGGGGAAAGAACGTCCGGTAACGATTTATGAGCTTATAGACATCAAGGAGTAGACGTCGATCTTCTAGAAGCAGAGCCGCGGCGAATCTTTTTTATAAGAGACTGTCACGCAGGGCGCCAGTATTGGGCCCTTCAGATCGATGGGGATGTTTGCCATCCCGTCATCTTTCTTGAAAACCAGCCGGAACCCGGTGTTAATGCCTCCCTCATACAGGTAATCCCCGGCGATGTTGAAAAGAAGCGAATCCCCGCGAATGCCCGTATTGCTGAGCCAGAAGTTCTCACCGATCTCCGACAGAGAGAGCGATATCTGCTCGAAATTGACCATGGCAACGGGCGACGCTTCATGACCCGCCTTTGAAAGGAATGACATGAGTTCGCGCTGAAACCTCGTATGCTTCATATCACCCCTGCCAACCAGAACATTCAGGCTCCCCCGGGCGGTATCGAGGATTTCCCCGATCCTCGAAAAAGACACCTCGTAAGAAAATTCAGCGCGCGCCAGCCCTGAGAGCGAGCCGCTCATTCCGCTCTCCGCCAGAAAACGTCCCAGATCGAAATTATCAACGGTACCGTATATCTTGATGTACGGCCGGTCACCGCTAAAATATGCCTGCCCGGAGATAGCGCATCGCGCGTCATATCCGGTCGCGTTGAATTCCCGCAGCATTCCCGTTCCCCTGTTCAGACCCGCTTTCAGCACGACATTCTTAATGCCGTTGCTTTTTTCATAAAAGAGAGTATCGAACGAACTGGTGAAATCCACATTATTGTTATTAAGAAACGAACCGAGTATGCTCTTGCCAAACGGGGTCATCTCCTTCCCGCCGCGCTTGTCCTCATAGGCGGACTCGTATGCCCAGTTCATGAAGCGGAATAGAGGAAGGCGTATATTTTCAATATTCATCCTTTTTGAACTGACAGTCACTTTCGTGTCAGATCTGAACGGCGACCAGCTTGTAATGCCGGTCCTCCCTTTGATCACGAGGTCAGAATCAAGCGGTGCGGCCGTGACATCAAGGTCTATCGATGATCCGGTAACCGTGACACGCGCCGACGTGTCCCCTATGAGCGTCACGTCATTTCCGCGTTCAGTTTCCACCACTTTGAACCGGTCGAGCATGATCCCGGCGCGCATTTCCGAGACAGTGTTTTTCTTGATATCCATTGCCATGCTGCCGTCGCATTGAAGCGTTCCTGAATACTCGATGTTCTTGATCGGAGTCAGCGTTCTTGACAGATCGGAAAGGTCGATCGAGTTTGTCTTAAACTTCAATGCCAGGGCCTCCTCTGCATCATTCCCGGCATACATGCCCGATGCATCGAGTGCAATCACTCCATCTTTCAGACTGAATCTTCGCAGGGTATATCTGCGCGCCTTCGTGTCAGCGGTCATATCGATGTCAATGTCCATATTTTCGCCGGAAATCAGCTCGAATCTCTTTGCGATCGATGACGCACTCAGGGAATTAAGCTCCACTTTGCCCGCCAGTGACAGTACGCCCTTTCTGGCGCCGATCGCCATGTCAGCAGAAATGCCTCCATTGAGAGAAATGTCCGCAATCTTGTATTCGGTAATATATTCATTCAGGTAGGTAAGATCGAAATTTTCAACCTCCAGCCTGTGCTCCCACGCCTCACCCGGGCGTATATCGATTGTGCCGCTGGATTTGAATTTTCCGCTGCGAAGTATTTCTGTTTTGTACGGCTTGACCTTCCCACTTGCAGTATATGAAAGCACTGATGGATCGATCTTCAGCTCGGCCCCCATCTTGTACATTTCAAGCAGCACCTGCCCATCGCGCAGAGAATCCCGGTAAAAAAGCCGTGAGCCCTTGAATGACAGATTCAACGCTTCTCCTGATTTCTTGATCCTTGCGATAAGCCGCTCCGTATCGATCAGCGTCTGCAAACTCTCCCGGTAGCTTTTTCCGTATTTTTTAATGATCGTTATATCTGCACTATAAAAATCAACGCCCATGATACGCATGCTGCCGGTAATGAGGCTTAAGAAGTTGAGTCGAATTCTCGTTGACGCGCTCCTGACAAGACTGATATTGTCGTTAAAATCGCTTGCAATGGAAACATCAAAACAGGAGATCATTATGTTCCCCAAAGCATCGATATAGATGTCTTCAAATTTAACCGCTTTACCGAGATTTTCCTTGAAATACTCAGTGACCTGTTCTTTGAGCAGGCGTTCCGGATATACGACAGCAAACATGAGACGGAGGGTGGCAAGGCTGTTTATTATGACTATGGCAATGACGACCGCCGTTATGGCATATTTTTTTTTCAATTTCATAAATATTTTGTTTACTAATAAAATTGCAGAGTTATGTTTAGAATCAATTGTTAACAGCGGGCTTTCGCGCCGTGTACGCATAGCCCAGGTTGAGAGTATTGCGCAATTTTGTATAAAAATACTATTTGAGTCAAGTTAATTTGGCAAATTGAACAAAAATCAGGCGCCTGGCGGTATACACGCCTGAATCGTTCCGGAGCTCATCATGGCCGATAGTTATATCAGGAAACTCATTGAAAAGTCGGAAAAAAAATTTGCGGTCGAAAAATTTCATGATGCCGACGCCCGCAAGTCATACCGTTCATTTATCGGGACCCCCAAAAAACATCCTAAAGATGAAAATATCCTGATACTCCTCACCGATCCCTTTTCGAAAAATACTGAATTCTATGAATTCGCTGTTGACTCTATTGCCAGCGTAGAAGAAATTGACACAATAACGAACGAGGACGGTGAAAGCGCCATGAAGGTGCGACTGTGGATAAAAAAAGGCATGCCTGCAATCAAGGCAAAGCCGTTCATCGTCCGGTAATGCAATAAGGTTGCCTGAACATGTTCGATATACAAGCGTTCCTGATAGAGATGGCGCCTTATGTCCAGTATGTCTCGTTTATTCTCCTTATTCTTGCAGGATTAAGCCTTCCCATTTCAGAAGATATCGTCTTCATTGTATCCGCCTCACTCGCCGCCACCGTTGTGCCGGAAAATACATTATACATCTTTGCCGGATGCTTCCTGGGTGCCATGCTGAGCGACATCGAGGCATACCTGATTGGCAGGTTCGGTCTGCACAGGGTCCTGTTCGGCAACGCCCTCATTCGGCTCAATATCATTAACAGGGAAAGGATAGAAAAAAAAATCGGAATTGTAACCGCATACTTTATTAAATATGGAGGTAAAACACTCTTCTTCGGGCGTTTTATACCATTCGGGATGAGGAATATACTTTTCATGACCAGCGGTCTCATCCGATTGAATTTTATAAAATTCCTCATCATTGATTTATGCGCCCTGATCTGCACATCTTCCGTGCTGTTTTACCTGGGATATTCTTTTGGTAACAATTTCCAGCAAATTATACCTTATTTAAACAGGTATAAACTGTTCATTGTTCTTATGGTTCTAGGCGCGCTACTTCTGTATTTCATAAAGAAAAAGTTAAATAAATATATTCCAGGTGGCCAGAGTACTACATTGAAAGCTGACCCTTCAAAAAATCCGATTATTGAGTAAATTACTTGACTAAAATTGATATTATATGATGAATTTATATAAAAAATAATATATTTTGATCGCCATACTTGTTTCACTTATATCTTGTCGGATGATGTAAGGAACGCTGACGTAATAACAGGTTTTTGCCATTCATGCAGAATTTAAAATATCATTCCTTGAACATACTTTCAATAATGATCTTTTCGTTTTTACTCGCGTCCACGATAAACCAGGTCATTAAGTACAACATATCTCCAACCTACACGAGGCCGACCTCCTCTTCCAGAAAACCGTACACTGCACAAATCAGGAAAAATTTCGAGGACTACAATATCATTTCAGAATGCGGTTTTTTCCAGGTCGCCAGCCCCGGTGATCTTGCCGGAGAGACCCAGGCTCTTCCGGGTGCCGGCGTCAGCGAACTGACGCTGCTTGGCACCATCTCAGGCCCCTGGAGCATCTCCCGGGCAATGATACTCAAAACCGGGGAAAAAAGCCCCGGCATATTTGCGCTATACAAGGTAAACAGCGAGGTCGGCAATGATGTCTATGGCAACAAACTGGTTGGCATAGGCGACTCCAGGGTCTACCTCGAGGTCGGCGGACAGAAAGTCGCACTTGAGCTGTATGCAAAGCAGGTCGTGGCGCCGAACGCACCCCCCGGAGCGGGCGCCGGGGCCCAGCAATTCACACAGACCCTGAGCAGGGCTGAAATAAAGCAAAAGGTGTTCAACAACATGGACAACGCGCTGCGGGGACTCCAGGCTGGTCCGTATCGCGTTAACGGGAATATCATGGGCTACCGCCTCATATCCGTACGGCCCCACAATATCCTGTTCAAGCTCGGCGCCAGGAGCGGCGACATTATCAAGCGAGTCAACGGACAGTCTCTCGACAGCACGCAGAAGCTCATGTCGATGTGGGAAACAATTAAAAACGATCCAAAGATCACAATCGACCTCGAGAGGGGCGGGAAAGACATACGATACGATTTTAACATAACAGACTAACTAGCGTCATGCAAGGGAAGAGTAATGAATTCAGCAATTGTTAGAAAAACCATTCTTATCAGCGCGCTGATCATGGCCGCCAGCTTCATGAATGCGCCCATACATGCTCCTTCGGTCGTATTTGCCGCTCCGAAGAAGGCGCGAGGCCCGAAGATGTTCGCCCTCAATTTCAAGGACGTCGAGATCACCGAGTTCATCAACGTCATGGGCGGCCTGATCAAGAAAAACATTATCATCGATGACCGCGTCAAGGGGAAAATATCCATCAGCTCTGCGCGTAAAGTCCCCCTCAGCGAAGCGTACAATGTCATGAAGGCTATCCTTGAGGTGAAAGGACTTTCGATCGTTGAAACGCCGAACCTCATCAAGGTGCTTCCGATCGAGGAGGCTATAAAGAAAAATTCCTCCATAATTGTCGACGGCAAGCCGATGACCGACGAGAGATCCATCACCTACCTTCTTGAGCTGAAAAACGCGGACGCGAACGAAGTGGCGAACGCCCTTCGCTCCCTGAAGTCAAAGACCACGGATGTTGTCGTATACCAGTCCCTTAACATACTTATATTCACGGGAATAACCTCGGAGGTGAACGGCCTCATCACCATCGCGAAATCCCTAGACGAAAAGGTATCGCCGGAAGGGCCGGAACGAACGAGCGGCAACATACACGTGTATCACCTTGAAAACGCCAACGCGGACGACCTTGCCGCGGTGCTTGCAAGGATCCCCTTTTCCGACACGGCCCGGATCGACACCTCCCCGGTCCCGCAGCCCCAGCAGGTAACCCCGTCGAGCAAGGTCAGGAGGGTGACGCAGCAGCAGGGAGCCGGCGCTGACAAGACCTCCAAGCTTTCGATTATTTCCAACAAGGAGACAAACTCGCTTATTATCACGGCGCGGTCCGATGAATACGCTGAAATACTCCGCGTCATCAAGCAGCTGGACATCGTCCGGGAACAGGTGCTGATCGAGGCCATGATCGTCGAGGTGTCAGTTGAAAACGGCTGGGGATTCGGCATCGACTGGATGCTGGGCAACAAGAGCGGCGTGCACATGTACGGCGGATCCAACATCAACAGCACGAACATCGCGAACTGGACGCTGCCTCAGGGAATCGACGCCACCAAGTCGCTTGCCCTCCCCATCAACCAGGGGTTCCAGATCGGGTATATGCCCGACATCAGCATCCTGTCATTCGCCCTCCTGAACGCGTCAGCGACCGACAGCAACTTCAACATCCTTTCAACCCCGCAGGTCCTGACCGTTGACAACAGCGAGGCTGAGCTCAACGTGGGCGAGGAAATCGGCGTGCCGACGAACAACCGCATCACGGACCAGAACACGACGTTCCAGACATACGAGTACAAGACCGTTGGCATCAAGCTGAAGATCACGCCCCATATCACCCAGAAGAAGCGCATCACCCTCGACCTCTACCAGGAGGTCAACAACATCCTGGGTGAAACGACACAGCTCGCTGGCGGCACCGTGGTGCCGCCGAAGCTCGGTAAACGCGATATAAAGACCAAGGTCACCGTTTACGACGGCAAGACCATCGTGGTGGGAGGCCTCATCAGCAACAAGAAGGACGTCTCTGAATCGAAGGTACCCCTGCTGGGCGATATTCCCGTGCTCGGGTGGCTCTTTAAAAACAAGAAAGTTAATTACAAGAAAACAAACCTCCTTGTCTTCATCACGCCGCATATAGTCACTAAAAAGTCAAGGCTTGATTCCATCACCAAGGAAAAGATGGAAACCATGAGGAGACTCAGGAAAAAATAGACCATGCCGAAAATCAAGACCAAAAAATTCCTGGGCGAAATCCTTGTGGAGCGGAAATTCATCACGAATGAAGAGCTCCAGGAGGCGCTCCTGGCCCAGAAGGCGACCCCTCTCCGGCTCGGTCAGATACTGATAAAAAGAGGCATCTCCTCGCAGGAAGATGTTCTGACCTGCCTGGCGGAACAATACGATATGGACTTTGTGCCTCATATCGATTTCGCCGATCCGGAGAACCTTTTTTCGAATATACCGGTTCATTTTATGAAGAAAAACAGGATGGTGCCTTTCAAGAAGAAGGGCGACACCATACTGGTCGGTATCGTAGACGTCCTGAACATACAGCCTCTGGACGATCTCAAGATGCTCTTTCCCGTTTATGACTTTCTCGCCGTCCTGACCACAGATGACGAGATACAGCGGATCATCACCCTGCATTTCACAGCCATGAAGTCGGAATCCACCGACGATGTCATCGAAGACCTCGAGGAATCTGACTTTGAGATCCTTACCTCCTCGATCTCCGAGACCCAGGACATCATGGACATGGCCAACGAGGCCCCCATCATCCGCCTGGTGAACACCTTCATCAAGCAGGCGGTGACCGACCGCGCCAGCGACATCCACGTGGAGCCGTTTGAAAAGGAGCTTACCGTACGCTTCAGGATAGACGGCATCCTCTACAACATGTACACGCCCCCGAAAAAATACCAGGGAGCGATCATATCACGCATCAAGATTATGGCGAACCTAAACATCGCCGAGAACCGCCTGCCCCAGGACGGCCGCATCCAGCTCAAGATCGCCGGGAAGGACATCGACATCAGGGTCTCCACGTTCCCGACCTACTACGGCGAGCGGATCGTCCTCCGGATACTGAACAAGTCCGACATGAGCTTCGACCTGGGCGCCATCGGCTTTGACGCGCATACCCTGAGCGAATTCGACAAGCTCATACAGAAGACCTATGGCATCGTCCTGGTAACCGGGCCTACGGGAAGCGGCAAGTCCACCACCCTGTACAGCGTCCTGTCAAAGCTGAACAGCGACGACGTGAACATACTCACGGTTGAAGACCCGATCGAGTACCAGATTCCCGGCATCGGACAGATGCAGGTCAAGCCATCGATCAACCTCACCTTCGCCAGCGGCCTGCGCTCCATATTGCGCCAGGACCCCGATATCGTGATGGTGGGCGAGATCCGCGACCTCGAAACCGCGGAGATCGCGGTCCAGGCGGCCCTGACCGGCCACCGGGTCTTCTCAACCCTGCATACCAATGACGCGGCGAGCGGCATCACCCGGCTCATTGACATGGGAATAGAGCCGTTCCTGATAACCTCCTCGGTAAACGCCTACCTCGCACAGCGCCTGGTACGGAAAATATGCCCGTCCTGCAGGGAAGCGTACAAGCCCTCTCCCAAAATGCTGGCCGAGCTCGGGATCAAGCCCTCACAGCTCAAAGGGGGCAAGCTCTTTCGCGGGAAAGGATGCGAGAACTGCCTGAATACCGGCTACGCGGGCAGGCTCGGCATCTTTGAGCTCCTGATACTGACGTCCGGCGTTCGGAAGCTGATAATGGAGCACGCCGAGGCGCCCCTGATCAAGGAATTCGCCATCAAGGAAGGTATGAAGGCCCTTCTGCAAGACGGCATAGATAAATCTATTGAAGGGACCACCACCGTGGAGGAAGTGCTGCGGGTATGCTGATCTCATTGCGAGGAGCACAGAAATGATTTTCCATTACCAGGCCCTTGACAGGACCGGTAAAACCGTAACAGACTATTGCGACGCCCCGTCAGAGTCAAGCGCGCGCCAGAAGATACGGGGTCAGGGTCTGTACCTGACGAAGATCAAGCGCCAGGAGATATCAACCACCGAGACCGCTGACGCGGCAAAGACGTCGATGAAGGCCCTGTTCCAGCGCATAACCGACATCGTGAGCCTCAAGCTCAGCAGCAAGCAGATCGGGATTTTCTCACGGCAGCTCGCGACCCTGCTCAGGGCCGGACTGCCGCTCCCTGTGGCGATCGCGGATATCGTCGAGCAGATAGACAACAAGCACTTCAGGAACGTCATAGCCGACGTCAAGGAAAATATCGAGCAGGGATCATCCTTTTCAAACGCCCTGTCGCAGCATAAAAGCATCTTTCCCGAGATGTATATCAGCATGGTGCGCGTCGGGGAAAGCCTCGGTTCGCTGGACCAGGTCATCTCGCGCCTTGCCGAACTGGAGGAAAAACAGAACATACTTACCAGCAAGATCCGTTCGGCGCTCTGGTACCCTGCGTTCATGATGCTGTTCGCAATGGCGGTCATGATGTTCCTCATGACGAGCGTCATCCCCACCATGGCAAGCATGTTCGAGGAACAGAAGCAGGACCTCCCCTTCGTTACCACGGCGGTTCTCGGCGTGAGCAAGTTTCTCGCCGACTTCTGGTATGTCCCGCTTCTCCTCATCGCCCTGCTCGTGTATCTTTACGGCCGGTATTCAAAATCACCCGACGGCAGGCGCAAAATCGACGGATTGAAGCTCAGGCTTCCCCTTGTCAGCAATCTTTACAAGCGGCTTATCGTGTATCGCTTCACTCAGAATCTTGGCATCCTGCTCAGCAACAAAGTTGACATTATCAAATCCTTTGAAATCGTGAAAAAAATCGTCGGAAACGTCATTATAGAGGATAGCATTGATGAAGCGGCCACCAGAATCAAGGAGGGCGCGTCTGTTTCAAATTCACTCGCGAAGTCGGATTTTCTTCCCAAGCTCGTGCTCGGGATGATATCGGCCGGCGAGGCGAGCGACAATCTCGATACCATGCTCGTCAATATTGGCACGGTGTACGAAACCGAGCTCGATCTCACGGTCACGAGCCTGACCAGCCTGCTTGAACCGATCATCATCATAATGATGGGCCTCATTATCGGGCTCATCGTCATGGCTGTCATCCTGCCGATCACGCAGATGAACATGCTGTTGCAGTAACCATGCGCCGTGACATCCCGTAACATGTCAGGCGAATATATTTCATAGAAAAAGGAGAAAGCAATGAACGCCAGAAAAACGATCAAAGAAAGGATACAACAGGCAGCCGCCGGGTTCGCGACTAATAGCGGTTTTACCCTCATCGAGATCATGATCGTGGTCAGCATCATGGCCCTCCTTACCGGCCTGGTCATAGCGCCGAACCTCATGAGGTCCTGGAATAAATCGAGGGTTGAAGCTGCCAAAGTGGGAATCAAGAGCTTTGAGATCCCCCTGATGGAATACAACAGCGACAAGGGCTCATACCCCTCTACCGAAGAAGGCCTGAATGTCCTCGTGACCGAAGGCTACCTGAAAAAACTGCCGGTCGATCCGTGGGGTTCCCCGTTTCAGTACCGCTTCCCCGGCGAATCGGACCCGGATACGTATGAGATATGGAGCCTGGGCGCTGACAAGCAGGAAGGCGGCGATGGGTTCAATGCCGATATTAAAAGCTGGGATGAAAAGTAGGAGGCGTCCTCAAACCATGGCGGGCGATCCCGCCGTTTCAGGGAACATTTTTCGCCTTGACAACCGCGGCTTTACACTCATCGAGCTGATCGTTGCGATATCGGTCATATCCCTGCTCTTCATGCTCGCGATCCCGAGAGTCGGCCGCATGATCGGCTCGCAGAGGGAAAAGTTCGCCATTGTCACCGGCATGCTCGCCACGGCCTTTGATGACGCCTTCATGAAAGACAGGCCGAATTTTTTTGTCGTGTATCTGAGCGCCCCCGAGGTGGACGACACGGTTCTGCAGAAGGACGTGGTAGATCGCAAGAACGGCGTCGCGGTCCTCAACTATGTCGACGGCGAATTCGTCGACAACAGGCGCAAGGCTTTGCAGTTCAGGGACTTTAACGATTCGTTTCTGATTGAGGACGTCCTCTACGCCAACGGCGAAAAGGTGACGGACGGACGCGCGTACATTACCTATTACCCGGGGGGCTATTCCAGCAATTGCATCATCCATGTCCTGGTGAACGGCGACCAGCACTGGTCAATAAAAATTGACAAGCACATCAAGGAGCCGAAGGTCATACGCGGATATGAAACGTTCGAAGCCGCACTATAACGCACTCCGGGCCGGCAAACCTGGTTTTGTCCTTGTTGAGATCCTGATAGCGCTCGCCATCCTGTCGACGGTGCTTCTGAGCGTTATTTCAGGCGTCTCGTCGAGCGTCTACGTCATATCCGGGATGAAGAACTACACCCAGGCCATGCTTGTCGCCAGGACCAAGATGAACGAGTTTATCGTCAAGAATTTCCGCGGCACCGATCTCAAGGACGAGCAGATAAAGGGACTCCCCGGTTTCTACGTAAGCAGGGAGACAACGCGCTGGGAGCATCCGCTCCTCGGGCCGCTTCCGGCAAATATTACGAGCATCATTGTCTCGTGGAAAGAACGCGGCAAGGAACGATCATATAAAATATCATATGTTTACCAGGCTCAATGATGTTACGCGTTGCTGAACATGCGGTACGGCCGGCCGGTGTTGAACGGGTTCTGCCATCGGGAGATGAAGGGTTCACCCTGATAGAAATACTCGTTGCAACGGCAATCGCCTCCATCATTCTCGTTATGGCCTATGCGTCCTACCGATCCATCTTTGATTCAATCAAGCGGTCCATCGGCCGCGCCGAGTTCTACGAGAACGTTAACCTCGCGATTATGAAGATAGACCAGGATCTTTCAAATACCTATTACACGAGATCCAACAAGGATATCAGCTTCGTCTGCGAAAGCGACAGGGGAAACAGCAAAATGTTCTTCACCTCCGTCATGCACACCGACCTCCTCTTCTCCGGTTCGAGCCGTATGCCCGCGCGCCTGAGCGACATCAGGGGAATCGGGTACTACCTGCGCGAGGCAAAAGACACCCGGGGGCTGTTTAACCTTATTAAAAGCGAGAAATTCAATTACTGGGAAGAGGATCCGATGACCGGCGGCGAGGAGAGCCTTCTGCTTCCAAACGTGGTAAGCCTCAAGTTCGAATTCCAGAAAGGAAACGATTGGGATGACAACTGGGACTCCCGTCAGAACAACCTGTTTCCCAAGTCGGTGATGACCACGCTGGTGGTAAAAAACTACCAGGCCCAGGAGGAAACGTTTACCTTTGTCACCCTGATGAATATCAAGGAATACCGCTAGCATGGGTATGATCAACGCTTTTATAAACAATTACCGGAGGAGAAGGGCCCTTCTTGAGGAACGCGGCCTTTTCGGCTACCTGCGCGAATCCTCAGGCTATGTACTCATCATCGTGCTGATCATAACCACCCTGCTCATTTCAATAGCGGGAGAATTCATAGTCGTGGCCCAGACGAACATCGGGTACGGACAACAGCTTAAAAACCGGCTCAGGGCAAGCTACCTTGCAAAATCTGGCGTACAGCTCTGCCAGTTCATTCTTTACGCCGACCTCAAGGGCCTGGGCGCCGAGATGATCACGGGCAGGCCGACTGACAAAGAAACCGATTCCTATAATGACATCTGGGCCATAAACGTGCCGGAAATGCCAATGGAGGACGGGACCCTGAAGCTGGAGATCATTGACGAAAACTCGAAGATCAATCTGAGCGTTCTTGCAAATGAGTTCACCGAAAGGACAAAATTCTACTATTTTACCCAGAATTTTTTCATGAACATGGGCCTTCCCCTCGACCTTGCCGACGCCATTCATGACTGGGTGGACATAGATGACCAGAAGATGCCGTACGGGGCGGACGGACCCGACTACTACCAGACGCTTTCACCCCCCTATAACGCAAAGAACAACATGATGGACAGCATCGACGAACTTTTATTAATCAAGGGAATGACCCCGGACATCTATTACGGGCTGGGCGGCGGCAATACCGAGGCTGAAAAAAACGAGCAGAACCTGGTCGAGCATAACAAGGGGAACATCGAGCTTGACATCGACAAGCTCGTGGAGCTGGCCGGTGATTCGGCGGCAAAAAAAGCAAAGGAGGAAGATGTCGAGCGGGAGGGTACCACTATCGGCAAGGAAAAGAGCAGGCACCTTTCCGATTATTTCACCGTGTACGGCGACCGTAACGATTACACCAGCGACCTGAACAAGATTAACATAAATACCGCCTCCTACCGGGTATTATCTGCGTTGACAGATAAAATGACGCCTGATATTGTGTCTGAGATTATTCGCCGAAGGCTGGTGCAGCCTTATAAATCCGTAGACGAAATCAAGGACCTCATTGACGACAGCACAATAACCGACAGGCTGTCGGTGAAATCCTCGATATTCAGGATCATTGCCACGGCCACCGTTGAAAATGTCCGGGTGCGAATAACCACGGTGTACAATCGCAGCATGAGAACGCTCTATTACTGGTCGGAAGAATAACGCGCTGGAGAAGCATAATTGTTCGAGAACATAGCAGCCATAGATATCGGCTCATCATCGATAAAGCTTGTGACCGTGAAGACCGGTTTCCGGGATTTTCAGCTCAAATCGTTCAACTACGAAGAGATAGACCCGGACAACAAGGACCACGCTGCCGCGGCGGTCGCGACCCTGCAAAAAATCCTTGCCGAAGAGGACCTGGAAGGCTATCGCGTGATCACCAACATGCCTATGGAGTCCGGCATAATCAGAACGATTTCCTTTCCTTTCAGCGACGTGGAAAAAATCGCCGACGCCATCCCGTACGAGGCCGAGGAGAACATCCCCTTCAAGCTCGACGACCTCCAGCTCGATTTCCAGTCGCTGAAGAGCAACAAACCCGGCGAGGGCCGCATCCTGCTCGCCGCCGCACTCAAGAGCAACATCATGACGTTCCTCGACCTGCTGAACGGCGTGGGAATCAAGCCGGTCCGCATGGGCATGGAATCAAACGCCCTGTACGAATGCTACCGGTACTTCAACAAGATCGAGAACGAGGCAGTCATCCAGATCGACATCGGCAGCAGCAAAACGGTCCTGAACTTCATCTCCGACAACCACCTTCTCTATACGCGAGCCGTGTCGGTCGGCATGGACTCGATAGCGAATGTCATAGCTGCAACGCTCAAAATCCCCCAGGCTAAGGCCGCGCGCATAATGATCGACCTGAACATCGACCTCACTTCATTTGAAAACAACGTTCACAGGGAGCACTACAAGTCTCTCGGCATCTCCCGCCCGCAGCTCAAAAAGATATTCACCGCGGCGCAGGACACCGCGACGGAACTGGTCGAACAGATCATCCTGACCATGAAGGCCATGAAGGTAGAGTGCGGCGATATCGTGTACAACAGGGCGCTGATCTCCGGGGGCGGCTCCAATCTTGCCGGCATCGGCTCCATCATATCCGAGGAGCTTGAAATTCCGGTGGACGCGCTCCCCTTCCTTGAAGAGTATTCAGAGCGCAATATACGTACCCAGTTTCCTATCGCATTCGGAACGATCCTTGCATACATTAACCGCAGGCGATCGTCGATTAATTTTCTCAAGGGCGAATTCATTCCCGACGTTGCCGGCGAATCGAACAAGATTTATTACCTCTCCGGTGGGTTTGCGGCCCTCTCGTTCGTCGTCCTTATAATCTATTTTATTCTTACCGCCGTACTGACGGCCCGCTCTAACAGCCAGTACAACACGATTCTGGCCGAACAGTACAAGCGCTATTTCCGCACCGCGCCGGCAGGAGACCCCATCGAAGAGGCGACCCGCCTCCTCAAGAAGGAAAAAAAGGAATTCGAAGCCATAGACAAGATCATTCCCGAACACGCCTCCTTTCTCGACATCCTGAAAGATATTGCCGCCTGTTTCCCCGACGACAGCGGTTTCGTCCTGAATAATATGGTTTACAACGAGACCATCCTCATGTTCGACGGGACCGCTGGCGCCAGCGCATCCATAGACGCGTTCAAAGAAGATCTCATCAAAACAAAAAAATTCGATTCAGTTACGCTCAATATTAAATACTCGCGGCAGAATGAAGTGCGCTTCTCAATGACGATCAAATATAAGATAGCGAAGGAATCAAAGAGTAAATAGGGTATTCAGCATGATTGAACTCAACAAGCGAGAAAAATTTCTCCTTCAGATACTGGCGGCAGTCGCCGGAGTGCTCGCGCTCTATTTCATCGTCATTTCGCCGATACTCAGCCTCCGCAGCCGCATCAACACCGAGTTCGAGTCAAACATGGCAAAGCTCAACCAGCTCGACAAGATCTACGGCGAGTACCGCGAGGTGCGCGACAAGGTTTCGCAGTTCAACGCGCAGATCAACAGCACGCGCGGCCTGACCTCCCTGATTGAGGAAAACGCACAGAGCCTTAATATAATACGCAACAAGACCTACACGCGCGACCGTCCTACCATCACACAGGGCAAGTTCAAAAAGGTGTCGGCCGACGTCCGTTTCGAGGGTGTGGACATAAACTCGATCCTTAATTTCATCTATCGGATGGAAAATTCCGGAATCCTGACAAAAATAAGCTATCTGCGGATCAACCAGACTATCAAGGGCCGCAATACCTATGACGTAACCATAACTTTTAACAGCGTGACATCACAGTAACCGGCACGAGGAACAGATGGACTTTGCCAGCATAAAAAATTCAGCCCTTCCCCTCATTAAATCGATCTTCAATCTTTCGTCCCTCTGGAGCAAAGCCAAAGAGGCGCTCAAGCTTCCGTACGCGAAGACCTATATCGCCTTCTCCATATTCATGGTTCTCGTATTCCTCGTGGTTACCTTCCCCTATGACATGCTCATCCGCAGCAAGCTCAAGGACCTCGAGAAGGGGACGCTGAAAACAATCACGGTAAACGAATTGAATTTCAGTCTTATCGATATTATCGAAATGAAAGGTCTCTACGCAATGCTGAGGAGTGGAAGCGAAATAAATGTTCGCACTGCTGATATCGACATTTCGCTGCTTCGCCTCCTGATCGGCAAGGACGTTAAGGGTACGGTTCAGCTCGCGGGCTTCAAATACGATTCGGGCACGTCCCAGATAGGAATGAACATGAACGGGAATATATTCCTCGACTACAAGACGCTGACCGGCATCCCGCAGGCCGGCTCCTGCTCGATCATCATAGACAAGGCCATGCTCAGGCTTTCGCAGATCAACCTCCCGGATTCCATGGGAGGTCTTCCCCTCTCCCTGCCCCCCATCAGGATCAGTTCTATTAAGATAGATGCCGACATCACGGGGGGAAAGCTCATGATAAAAAATTTCCGCATATTCGGAGCAGACCTGAACGGCTCCATAACCGGTTCCATTTCCCTTCAGAAGAACATGATGAACTCGGCCTTCGACCTGAGACTGCTTCTCAATGCCGATTCGCCGGTACTTGAAAATTACCGTAACTTTTTCGAGCGGTACATTAACGACCGCAATCAGCTTGCCATCCAGCTCCGCGGCACCCCGATGATGCCCCGTTTCGAAATGCCGCAGGGGAGCGACACCGAGCCGGGAGGCGGCGATCACCCCATCGACAACATCCTTCCGGTCCAGTAGGCGGGTCACGGCGAATGAAGATCACCCTGGCGCAACACTCCGGATTCTGCATGGGTGTACGAAACGCCATCTTGCGCATTGTCAGCGAGATTAACGACTCGGAAGAGGAGATTCTTGTATACGGACCGCTGATACACAATCCCCAGACAATCGACGTGCTCCACCGGAGAGGAATGCGCACGATCACCTCTCTGGATCCCATTGACGGCAAGCGCGTGGTCATACGGACCCACGGCGTTCCGGTCGGAGACAACCGCCTTCTGAAAAAACGCGCCGGGGCCGTGATAAACCTCACCTGCCCCCGGGTCGCCAGGGTTCAGTCCATTATAAAAAAATACTCGGCACGGAACCTGCACACCATAATCACCGGCGACCGGGACCATGCCGAGGTCACGGGGCTCATGAGCTATGCATCAAGCGGCGTTACAGTCATATCCGATGTACGCGATGTCGACGACGTGCCCCCGGCGGAAGCATACCTCCTCGTTTCGCAGACAACATTTGACCGCAAGCTCTTCACAACGATTGTCTCACGCATCAGGGAGCGTTTCGCCGATGTCACGGTATTCGATACCATATGCGACTCCACTCGCTACCGCCAGGATGACGTCTTCAAGGCCATATCCGGCGGCATTGACACGCTGGTGGTCGTGGGCGGCAAGAACTCGGCCAACACGAAGCGCCTCGCGCAAATAGGCAGGGACAACAACATCAGGACCTTTCATGTCGAAACCGAAGCCGAGCTGGTAGAAGAAAATTTCGCCGATTCGAAGAGCGTGCTCGTCACTGCTGGCACCTCCACGCCGGGCTGGATCATAAACAACGTCCTCGAACGCCTCTACTCCATTAATTTCAAGAAAAGCAATTTCTTCATCAATGCCGGGATGACGTTTCTTGAATTAATAGTGAGAACGAATATTCTCGCCTCTGCGGCAGCCTTTTTCATCACCCTGATAACGTTCCGGCTCGCAGGCATCCCTGTCAGCTATGAACTTGGGGCCATATCCTTTCTCTATATTTTTTCAATGTATTCTGTTAACAACTATTTCGAAAGGGACCTTCTCAGGTTGAGCAACCCCTATAAATACGCCGTATATGGCAGATATGGGTCCGTTTTTCTCGGAGTTTCTATACTCCTCATGGCGATATCAATCATCATCTCGACCCGGTTCGGCCCTGCAACCACCGCGCTGATTGCCGGCTCATACTCCCTGGGCTTCATCTATTCAACGAAGCCGGTCAAAGGCCTTGTTGCGAAGATCAGGCTGCGTTTCACCAGGAAGCTATACAATTCGAAGCTGGTGACCTGCTTCGGATGGATCATTATTTCCGTGCTTGCGCCAATGACCCTCGGTGCACCCTCTCTGGCGGCGTTTATTGCGATCTCCGGCTTTGTTTTCGCACTGATCTTTCTCAGGACCGCGCTCATGGACCTGATAGCCTTTCAAGGCGACCTTATCCTGGGTCGTGAAACCCTCCCGATCATGGTGGGAACGCGAATCATGCAGACCCTGTCGATGATTGTCGCGGCGGCCGGAATCGCACTCTTTTCAGTATTCATTCTTGTAATGGGGGACTGGCGTTTCTTGTTCCTCTCATTAAACATCATCTACTATGTGATCCTGCTGCTCGTGATTAACAGGCTGAATTACCTCATTGCGTTAAAATACGAGATGCTGGTCGATCTGAATTTCGCTCTCCTCATCATCATCTATGCCCTTGTCCAGATCATCTGAAATCCCGTCCCGTAAAAATATTGACAAAAATTTATTGCACGGTAAACATCACGACCATGATTACATCCTCCATAAATTCCAAGACCGAGCTCTATTGCGTCCTGGGCAGTCCCGTGCGCCATTCGGTATCCCCGGTCATACACAATGCCGCTTTCGCCGAAGCAGGCATCAACGCCGTGTATCTCGCTTTTGAGCCGCCATCGATCGGGGATGCGATCGCATCCATGAAGGCCCTTTCCATACGGGGCGCAAGCGTCACCATCCCGTTCAAGATAGAAGCAATAAGCCATTGCGACAGCGTTGACAGCCTCGCTGCTGAAATCGGCTCGGTCAATACCCTCGTCAATCGCAACGGTAGAATCTCCGGCTTCAATACCGACGGATACGGTGCGCTCCGAGCGCTCCAGCAAGCGAACATACCGATCGGCGGCTCTCGATGCCTTATCATCGGCAATGGCGGCTCGGCCCGTGCGATCGCCTTTACCCTTGCAGCAGAGGGCGCATCCGTCATGATAGCCGGCAGGGACGGGACGCGCATCGGGCGGCTCGTCGATGACCTTCGCGCCGCCGGCCATGCGTCGGACTCGATGCTTCTCAGGGATCTGGATCGGCGTCATATGGAGGATATAGATACGATTATAAACGCGACACCGGTCGGCATGCAGCCTGACATAGATTCCGCCCCGATCGATCTGGATCTGATTTCCTCCCGTCATGCCGTCTTTGACATTGTGTACGCTCCCCACATGACGCGCCTTCTCGATGCTGCACGGCTGTGCGGCGCTGCCGCCGTACACGGGATCGACATGCTCGTATTCCAGGGAGCCCGACAGTTCGAGATATGGACCGACGTTCAGGCACCGGTGGAGGCAATGCGCCGCGCGCTGAACGACCATCTGCGACAGCAATGATGATAACCGCCAGACTCGATAGATTCATCAACAACGAAACCGTGCAGGACTTCAGGCATTACAGCACGGATCATATCAGAAATATCCTTGATCGTTTCGGCACCCCCCATCAATCCCTGCATGCGGTACATATCGCGGGGACCAACGGCAAAGGCTCTGTCGCCCACATGCTGAACGGCATATTCACCGAGGCGGGATATACAGCAGGGCTGTATACATCGCCCCATCTCCTCACCGTCAACGAGCGCATCATCGTCGGAAACTCGCCCATTCCCGATAAGGATTTATCCCTCCTCATCGATGAAATCATCGGCTGCGTGGACTCGGATGAATCGCTCAATCCAACGTATTTTGACATTCTGACCGCCTGCGCGTTCCGCTATTTCCATTCCAGAGGAATAGACATAGCCATAATCGAAACGGGACTCGGCGGACGGCTTGACTCGACTAACATCGTTACACCCCTCTGTTCCATCATCACCGACATCTCGTTGGACCACGCCCATGTCCTGGGCGGCACCCTGCCCCTGATAGCGCGAGAAAAGGCCGGCATCATCAAACCGGACGTTTATGTAATAACATCAAACCTGGACCCTGACATTATAGCAGTGCTGAATATTGAAGCCCGTTCAAAAAAGGCGCCCCTCCTTCGGCTTTCAAGGGACTTTTCAACCACCGGTATCACCGGCACGGAAACGGGGTTCAGGTACGATTACGCCTTTAACGGCAGAACGCGCCACGACATTTCCGGCCTGGAAATAAACCACCCGATGGAAAAGCAGGTATCCAACAGCTCGTGCGCGGTAACCGCGAGCCTTCTCCTCAGAAATCGATTTCCCAAAATTACGGACGATGTCATCAGGGACGGGCTGCAGCATTTTTCCGCTCCCGGGAGGTTTCAGGTCCTCTGCGGTCATCCCCTCGTCATATTCGACCCGGCCCATAACGTCGCGGCAATGCGTGAAATGATCGGCCTTGTACGCGTGCGGTACCCACGCCGACATGTCCTTCCTGTTCTTACCCTGATGCGGGACAAGGACATTGGAGGGATCATGGATGTCCTCGAAGAACACCGGATGCGCGTCCTCTATTTCGCGATTGACGATCCGCGCTGCTATCTGCCTGAACCGGGTTCCCATCCCCGCGTCATCACCCGCGTGATCCGCGCAGACGAAAATGAGCTGGGCCGGGCACTTGACTCCGAAATCTGCGTCGATTCCCTCTTTTTCTTCATCGGGTCGTTCAGATTGTACGGGACCGCTCGCGGCTACGCGCAGCGCCACGAGGCAAAATGTTCTTGAAATTCACCGGGTGTTCGCATACTGTAAACCGATCATGGCGCTATCACGTTTCAGATGAAAGACACCGGCAACATCGACATCCTCATTGACCAGATAAAGGAAACCATCAGAGAATATTCCGGAGGTTCCCTGTCCCCTGACAGGACGAAAATCGCCTACCGCGCCCTCCTCTCACGCTTTCGAAAGATCGAGGCCCGCTACATATCCGAAGTGGCGGGAGGCCACCTGAAAGGAGTCCTGCACCAACACAATATCTCGAATAATGCCGCGCTTACAGCCATTTTCATAGTTCAAAACGGATCAACCGTACCGCTTGCAGCCGTGGGCGACATGCTCCTGCTCAATGCCCTGCCCGAACTGATCACGCGCGAGGAGGCGCGCATAGAAATCGGAAGTACCGCGAAGCTTCGTCTCGGGAGCCAGGAAGGCCAGTCATTCTCGCTGGTTCTCAAGAAAATTTCAGCGGAGCGGGAAACCATCATCGCTGCCGCGGTGACGTCCTCACCGCTGTTTAACTCCGCAGATTTTGATTTTATCGCCGATTTTCTCAGGATCATTTACCTCAGGAATCGCGAGGTTTTTTCTCCGGTTATGCTCAATTACATGAACGACATATCAGCCGAAATCTCCCGCATTTTCAATGGCGGGAAGGACGGACCCGTGTACGCCGACCATTTTTTTCTGTACAAATCAATCGGCGCCTTCGCAAGGGAAGGCGTCTACAACATTATCGATTTTTCGCATGTTATCATTAATAAACTCAAGGAAACGTATCCCGCACGCGTGCACATCTTCGCCCTCTCACTTTCGAACTACGTAGTACTGTACGACGAGACCACCAGACAGGGCCTGGACATCAAGCGGAACCGCCTGGATTTCATGTATCATGGCAACAACATGCCTTACAAGGTGGTCGATACGACAATTGCAACACCCCAGGACTTATATCTTTTTCTTGAACAACTTTGATTTGATATGTACTTTTTAAGGTCACGTGAATGAGAAAAAAGCAGGTCGTTGTCATCGGGTCGTCGGACGACACCAGGTTTCTCGACGAAGCACGGGCGATTGGGGCCTTTGTCGCTGAGCGTGAATATGTGTTGATCACCGGCGGTCGCGGCGGCATCATGGAGGCCGCGTCACAGGGTGCGGCCGAGCGGGGCGGAATCGTTATCGGAATTCTGCCGGGCGAGGACAAGAACGGGGCAAACTCACACTGCGGCATCGTGATACCGACCGGTCTGGGGTATGCCCGCAACGCCGTGAACGTCCTCGCGGCTGATGTCGCTGTCGCGATCGGCGGCAGCTTCGGCACGCTTTCCGAGATCGCCTATTCCCGCACCTACGGCATCCCGCTGATCTGCTGTTCCTTCGCTGAAGGCTGGAGCCGTGATTTCGCGAACTGGTTCGAGCTGAACCGCATTGGCGGCCCCGTATTTATTGCGCGCGACACCGACCAGACGTGCCGCCTCATAGACCAGTGCCTGTTGGAGACCCCGCATGCTTAAGGAATCTACAGTCAGCCAGAAGGAGCCGAACACGTTCCGCAGGTGGTTCCAGAACTCGTATTTCGATCTGATTGTATGGTATGACATGGAGGACAGGTCGATATCCGGGTTCCAGCTCTGCTACGACAAGCCTTCTGATGAGCATGCATTCCTGTGGCACAAAAATTCCGGATTCAGCCATCACGCGGTGGACGATTCCCGTTCACAGTACAAGCACCCTGCCACGCCTCTTCTTATCAACGACGGGATTTTCCCGGTCGAAATGATAATCACCAGGTTCCGTGAAAGCTCACAGGAGATCGACCCGGTCGTGAGAAAACTTGTTATAGAAAAACTTTCAGAATACTCGGCAGGCACATAGAGACCGATCGGATAATGAAATATGAAAGCTGATAGCAGCGTCGCGAAATCACGGTACGTCCTCGCGATCGATCTGGGCAGCGGCGGTCCCAAGGCGGCGGTCATATCCGACGCTGGACGCGTGATGGCAAGCGCCTCGGTTAAAGTACCGATTTCAATCCTCCCCGGCGGCGGCGTCGAGCAGGACCCTCATGCATGGTGGGAGGGCGCAAAGAGTGCTGCAAAAAAGGCGATTGCCCAATCGGGCGTTCCTTCGCGTCTGATAGAAGCCGTCATCTGCGACTCACAGTTTTTCGTAATCGTCCCGGTCGACTCCGGCGGCAAACCGGTCATGAACGCCATCCACTGGCTCGATTCCCGCGGTGCCCCCTATAACCGGCACATTATACGCGGCATCATCAATATCCAGGGCTACGGTATTACCAAGCTGCTGCGGTGGATCAGGCTCACCGGCCTGGCGCCGAGCAAATCTGGGATCGATTCCATCGGACATGTTCATTTCCTGAAAAACGAGATGCAAGACATCTATAAGCAATCATGGAAATTCCTGGAGCCGATGGACTATCTCACCCTCCGCCTGACCGGTCGTTGCTCTGCCTCCCAGGAAACGATGCTGCCCTTCATGGCCGTTGACAACCGCGCATGGGGCTGCACCGAATACAACGACACACTTATCAATCTCGCAGGGCTGCCACGCGAAAAGCTCCCTGACCTTGTTCCGAACAAGGAATTCGTCGGGACCGTGCTTCCCGCCGTCGCAAGGGAACTGGGCATCTCACCCGCAACACGCGTCATTGCGGGAACGAACGACACGAACGCCTCCGCAATCGGGTCTGGCGCGATCCGCGATTTCGACGGGTTGATATATATCGGCACCTCCCTTGTCCTCACCTGCCATGTTCCCTTTAAAAAGACCGATATCTTCCATGCCATGACCACGATGCCGAGCCCCCTGAAGGACCGGTACCTCCTCTTCGCCGAACAGGGCACCGGCGGCAAGGCCCTTGAATTCTTCCTCAACAACATTGTCTACGCGCGGGATGAATTCGGGAGCGACAGCATACCGGATGACGCTTATGTCCGGGCCGATCGCATGGCCGCGCGCATACCGGCCGGGAGCAAAGGCGTTATTTTCATGCCCTGGCTGAACGGCAGCATAACCCCGGAGGAAAACGGCAATGCCCGCGGCGGTTTCTTCAATCTTTCCCTCGGATCAACACGCGCGCACATGACGCGCGCCGTTATGGAAAGCCTCGCCTACAACAACCGCTGGACACGCGAGGTTGCTGAGAAATTTATCGGTCGGAAATTCCCCGGCTTTCGCTTCGCCGGCGGCGGCGCCCTCTCGGACGTCTGGGCGCAGATACACGCGGACGTTCTGGGAGTTCCCATCCACCAGGTGGAGGATCCGGCCCGCACGACCCTGCGCGGCTCCGCAATGCTCGCCTTCAACAGGCTCGGGATTCGCGATATCGGCGAGCTTCCCGGGCTTGTCAGGATCAGAAAGACATTCCATCCCGATCCGTCGAATCGGGCAGTCTATGACAGGATGTACTGCCAGTACCGCGAGTTATTTAAACGCAGCAAAAAGATATTCGCCGCGCTGAACGCGCCCTAGACCCGGCGTGATCAGACGGCAGGGGAGGAACATATGCCTGAAGAAAAACCTATTGTTGATCCATTCAAACCATACCGGGGAAGATTCGGCAGCTATGAGAGGCTTCCCGAAACAGGACGGGACAGGGACGACATTCTCGATGAGCTTTCAATCATGGCGGACGAAGAAAACGCCAGGTGGAAGAACGGCAGGATATCCGGGACCTTTTATCATGCCGGTGAAGAACACCGCGAATTCCTTAACAGGGTTTTTTCATTTTTCTCTCACGTCAACGTTTTACAGGTCGATCTCTGTCCCAGCATGTCAAAATTCGAAAGCGAGATCGTCTCCATGACGGCGCGCATGCTGAACGGCGACAAGGTGCGTAAAGCCAACCCCGATGACGAGATCTGCGGCACCGTCACCTTCGGCGGTTCCGAGAGCATCATGCTGCCGATGAAGGTGTACCGCGACCGTGGCCTAGTTGAAAAAAAGATCACCGCGCCCGAGATAATACTCCCTCTGACGGCGCACCCCGCCTTTCACAAGGCCGGAGAGTACTTCGGCATCAGGATGGTCCTTGCTCCGGTGAACGAAAAAGACTTCCGCGTAATCCCGGCAGAGGTTAAAAAGCTTATCAACGACAATACAGTGGCGGTTGTCGGAAGCGCCGGCAATTACCCCTACGGACTCATCGATCCTCTTGATGAGCTTTCAGATATTGCGCTGGAGCACGATGTCGGCTTTCATGTGGACGGATGCCTCGGCGGTTTCATACTCCCCTGGATAGAGCGGCTCGGGTACCGGGTCCCGGTTTTCGACTTTCGTCTGCCGGGCCTGACGTCAATGTCGGCCGATACCCACAAGTTCGGCTTCGGCCTGAAGGGGAATTCGGTTGTCCTGTACCGCAACCTGAAGCTTCGCCGGTATCAGTTCTTCCAGATGGCCCACTGGCCCGGCGGCATATATGCGTCCCCCTCTATGACCGGGAGCCGCTCCGGAGGCCTCACCGCCTCAACCTGGGCGGCCATGGTCTACCTCGGAGAGGAAGGCTATCTCAAGGCCACTGCCGCAATCATGAAAGTTGCCGACCGCATTAAGGAAGGCGTTTCGGGAATACCGGAACTCCAGATTATCGGAGATCCGACCTTTTTGATCAGCTTTCGGTCGAATGATGTTGATATATTCCATGTAAACGATTACATGATTTCGCAGGGATGGCGTTTTAACGGCCTTCAAAATCCACCGGCCATACATTTCTGCGTGACCATGCCGCAGACCCTGGTACCGGGAGTTGCCGACCGGCTCGTGGAAGACCTCGAAAAGGGCGTAGAGTATGCCAGGACCATGACCGGAAAAAACCCTCGCAGCGGTGCCCTGTACGGGATGTCGGGTACCGTCGACGGGCGATCACAACTCGTGCAGGTCCTGTACGGAACCTTCGAGCACCTGTTCAGGGTATAACATCCCTGTCACGGGATGAGCCCGGCGTAAAAAGCGACCTGCTCCCTGTCATTAACCCGGATGGTGTCACCTTCAACCGCGGCAATCCCGTTTTTTTCGAGATACCGCACTCCCTTCCTGGCCGCCTTTGCCGGGTTGTAGTCAAATCGCCTGCCGGCGCGACGCATGTATTTCTTGATAAATTCCACCGCGTCCGAGTGCCGCATGGCATAATCATTGTCGACCAGCGCCCTGCAGAGGAGGTAGTGGGGGAATACTTTTCTCTCTTTTTCCCAGATCCCCGCAATAACCCCGGGTATTCCCATCAGCATGTGAGGCTGCTTCGTGAATTCAGACAGAAAGATCGGGCTTGAGAAATTGACCCAGACGACATTGGCAACGATGTCCCTGAAAGATACTGCTCCCTCCCCGTCCTTCGGCCTGTCCAGATAGGACACCTCGAACGGCACCAGCGCCAGTTCGACCGCATGCCGATACATGGAATCGGTAATGGCCGATATAAACGCGTCATGTTCGTAATTCCCTGATCCCGTGCTCGACCCGGAGAGAACATAGAGCATCGGAACCCCGTACCCGGCCATGGTTGAAATGTACTGCGCCAGCGTTTCGCGGTAAACCGTGTTGGCGAGCTTCCCCCGGTCTACGGTGTACCCGCCGCACCGCTTCAGGACAAACCTGTCGCGCGCCGGCACTCCCGCGTCGACAAAGAACCGGGGAAAGGGGAGACGCGCCCGCGCAATCGCCATCATGGCGAAAATTGAATCATAGCGGTTCACAAACGGCGCCGCATACAATATGGTTGCCGAACCGCAGCTCCGGCGCAATTCATCAACAGAGCCGGAAACCACGAGCTTGCCCTCCCGCCGCATGAAAATGCCGGCGATGCGCGAAAAAACAAGGAAGAATATCATCATCCATTTAACACGGTTGCTGAAGCTGTCCGATATCTCCTCGATATATACGCTGGCAAGAGCGCGCATTGAATCCGCGTAGTTTTCCCTGTTGATACTCATGATAATGCGCTTCTCATCTTCCGCTGTTCCCGCGTATCCGCGGAATTCACTGAGGGACGCCATGACGTCGTCAGGCTGGTTCGGCACCATGGCGTTGCCCTTCCGGGAAACAAAGCGCTCCATGGCAAGATCAATGATATGCTCCTTGAAAACCTTCCCCTTGATCAACTCGAGTCCCCTTCTTCGGTCGGCAATCTGTATCTTGGTGCTGAAAAACAGGTCGTCAAAGCGTTCAGGGTCCTTGATGGTCTCAATCAGGAGTGATGGATCCTTCTTGTGCAGCAGAACCTCGTAAAGCGCGCGGTACACCGGTATGGGGATCTGCTCTTTTTCCGCCAGCTCGATAAGCGGCTCGATCGCGTACGCGCCCTCCGCAAGGTAATGCAGCTTTCCACTCATCCGTTCTATCACGCTGAACGGCCTGATCCTGAGGACCACGCGGTCCCAGAGGTTCAGAGTATCTCCCTTTTTCATGATCTGTCCGGCGATGTCCCTGCCGAATCGCCTGTTCCTGCTGTGGGGGCTCAGCGCCGTGGCCACGAGGTCACCGAGCCCCGATATATCGATCATGCTCTCTCCGCTGATGCCGAATACAGCGCCCAGCCGGATCATCTCCCTGAGCGCTTCTGACATGAGCGCGCCGGCGAGGTTGTCGCCGCACCGCGGCAGTGCGCTTATCATGCCTGCTGCGATCGCGGCCGGATTCTTGAGTGTGCCGCCCACTTCAACGGCGCGTATATCTTCAGTGGTACGGCACTGTATCCACTCCGATGTCAGCAGGCCCGCGATGGCCGACCGTGCTTCTTCCGACATGCTTCCGGCGTTCAGGCAGGTATGAAAGCGACGGCAAACCTCCTCCGCATGGCTCGGCCCGGAGATGGCGACAATCGCCCCCGCGGTCTGGGGCATGGCCCGTTCCATTGCCTGGGATATCGTGAGGACACGGCCGTCAATCTTGCAGAAGCCCTTGGTGAGGAATCCGACATACATTTCCCGCGATACGAACGCGGACATTCGCCGGCACACCTCGTATGCAGCCTTGGATGGTGTGGCGAGTATGACTACAGTGGAGCCGGTTACCGCTTCCTCCAGTCTGTTCGTAGCGGTAATCGCTGTTGGCAGGGTGATGCCCGGCAGAAATTCCGTGTTCTCGTGCCTTGTATTGATCGATACGGCCACGGCTTTTTCATAGGCCCACATGACAACGTTCAGATGCGGCTTTGATTCCGCAATCGATTTGGCGACCGCGGTGCCCCATGAACCGGCACCGATAATTGAAACTTTTTTTATCTGGCGCATTGTTTCACCGTGTCATGCCGCATGCGTACACCATAAGCCGCCCGTATCCCGCGGAAGGCCTATACGTGGTCCAGATAATCCTTGAGTTTTCTGGCGCGGGTCGGATGTCGCAGCCGCCGGAGCGCCTTCGCTTCTATCTGACGTATGCGCTCCCGGGTGACCTTGAACACGTATCCGACCTCTTCAAGAGTGTGCGAGTAACCATCGTCGAGCCCGAACCGCATTCTGATTACTTTCTGCTCCCGTGCGGGAAGGGTTGACAGGACTGCGTTGATCTGCTCGGAAAGAAGCCGGTAGGCCGCGGTATTCGCCGGTGAATCGACCTCCTTGTCCTCGATAAAATCGCCGAGGAGAGAATCCTCCTCTTCGCCGACCGGCGTCTCGAGTGAAATCGGCTCGCGCGCCACATTTTTAACCGCCTTGACCTTGCCGACCACCCATCCCAGCCGGTCGGAAAGCTCTTCCGGTGATGGCTCGCGGCCGAATTCCTGCTGAAACAGCCGCGTCTCCCGCATCACCTTGTTGATCTGCTCGATCATGTGGACCGGCACCCTGATGGTCCTTGCCTGGTCCGATATGGCGCGAGTAATGGCCTGGCGGATCCACCAGGTCGCGTATGTCGAAAATTTGTAGCCCTTCTTGTATTCGAACTTGTCGACCGCCTTTATGAGGCCGATGTTCCCCTCCTGTATCAGATCAAAAAAATGCATGCCCCGGTTCGCGTACTTTTTGGCGATGGAGACCACCAGACGCAGGTTCGCGTTGATCAGCTCCTTCTTCGCCACCGATATCTTTTTCTGGCCGGCATTTATCTGCTTGCCCCACTCCATGATATCGTCGGCCGATGCGCCCGCTTCCTGCTCGATCCTGCGTATCTTCCGCTCGTTATTTCTTACGTTTTTGATCACATCCAGGAGCGCATCCTTGTTCTTGATCCCCAGCTCGCGGCAGATCTTGGTAATGCTCTCGCCCTTTTCCAGCTTGCGCGCCAGGTGCTTCAGCTCCTTGAGATCGCGGTGAAAATCCTGCTCGATCTCTGTGAAAAATTCATACGTTTCCTGTATCCGCGCGACCATCGATTTTATCTTAGCTGAAAGCTTGTTAATCTCATTGTCGTTTATGTCCAGGTTCCGTATCGTCTTGCGAATGCTGGCCTTGGACGTCTCGATTTTTTCCCTGAATTCATCTGCCTTCTTGGACTCCGGATCCACCTTCTTGAGCTTGTTCCCGAACTGTATGATTCTGTTATCGTCCTCGATAATGACCTTCATGGTCTCGTGGAACTTCTTTTCAAGCTTATCAAGATCTACAGAAGAAAAATAATAGAGCCGATTTACCTTCAGGACGTCGGTGAGCTTTATCTTCCCGCTTTTTATCTTCGAATAATTCTTGATGAGGTCGTTGACGAGAAGGGTCGAGTTATAGACCGTTTCTTCGATCAAAATCTCTCCGTCCTCTATCCTCTTTGCGAGATCGACCTCCTGGTCCCCTGAGAGCAGAGACACCTTGCCGATTTCCTTCAGATAGAGGCGAATCGGATCGTCAACATGGGAGCCTTCCGCCTGTGCAGCAACGCTCTTCTTTGATGAAGCGGCTGTGCCCTTCTTTTTTACGCCGGGCAGCGCCTGCTCCTTCCGCGTCGATTCCTCGACGACTTCGATGCCCATCTGATTGAGAAGGATAAAAACATCGTCTATCTTTTCCGAGTTGAGCAGCTTGTCGGGAAGCACATCATTGATCTCGTCATACGTCACTTCGCCGTTCAGCTTCCCTATCTCGATTAATTTTTTTACTTCCGGAACGGCGTCCAGGGTCATCTCTTTCTTGCTCATGCTGCTATCCTGTCCTTTATAATATATTTTATAAATACCATTCGTCCGCGCTTCGGCCGGAACGGCTGCTGCTCCTGCGCACCATCAGGCGTCATGAAACCTTGTTGTATACGAAGTTCAGCAGTTTCTCCTTTTCCCTTCTTAAAACCTCGATTTCAGTCAGATATATATTTGAGTTCACCCCGGGTGACGATTTCAACAAGGCGTCATACCTGTTGATTTTATCGTCAATTTCGTAAACTTTCATTTTAAGATAAATTTCAGTATACGCCGAACCGGGATTTTCGATCAGGAACTCGTCGTTCATCGCCTGATTCAAAAAATCCATTTCCGGGCCGGAAGTGAAAAAGTCAAATATTTTATCGATTGAAAATTCACGGTTTTCATTGTACAGTTCGGTCATTTTCCACAATATATTCCGGGCGAGCTGATCCTGGATTTCTCCAATCGTAAAATCGATCGCCGCTTTCGAGATGAGTTCGGGATGATGGCAAATCAGGCGTATCAGGTCTCGATATCCCCTGGTTACGACATCGACCTGTTCGCTCGATACCGGCCCCGGCCGCCCGCTTGTCGCCGGAACAGGCTGCTGATTTGTCATATAGTTTTTAAAATCCGCCCGCACAGAGTTTTCATCGACATTGAGCAAGGCGCTGATTTTCTTAAGATATTCGCTCCTCTCGGTCTCAAGTTTCAGGTCCCGTATGACCGCAAACAACCGCAGCAGCGTGCCCGCCCTGCCGGCGGCGCTAAAATCATCCATAACCCGGGCTATCCTGAAATCTGTCGGTCGCAGCGAGGTGTCAACTACCGCCATGAACTCGCGGGGTCCCTTTGTCGTGACGTAGTCAAACGGATCACCCTGCGGCAGCATTCCGATTCTGATGTTCAGGTTTGTCTCCTCAGAAAGATCAAGAGACCGCGCGGCGGCCTTCAGGCCGGCCGAATCGGCGTCGAACAGGAATATTATCTCGGTACAATAGTGGCCGAGAAGTCTGATCTGATCGGCGGTAATCGCGGTCCCGAGCGGCGCAATGACATTTGTTATTCCCGCCTGGTGACACCCTATCACATCCAGGTATCCCTCGACGACAATGGCCCGGTTTAGCTCCTTTATCGATTCACGAGCGCGGTTAAGCCCGTACAGTATGTTCCTCTTCTTGAAAACCTGGGATTCAGACGAATTGATATACTTGCGCGGATCGTCGCCGATCGTCCTCCCGCCGAACCCCACAACGCGACCGTTTATATCGGATATCGGGAAGATGATCCTGTTTCGAAACACGTCGTAATGGCTGTTCGCGCGTTTCTGGCTCCTCTTGATAAGGCCCATGCTTTCCGCATACTCGCGGTCCCGTTCAGACTTTATCAGGCCGCGGGCCAGATAGTCCCACGAATCAGGCGCATAGCCTATGGCAAAATCCCGTATACTCGCTTCCGTCACCCCTCTGGAGGCGATATAGCCGAGCCCCTTTTTGCCGGCAGGCGATTTGATATATGCATGGTACATTTCCATGGCGCCCCGGTTCAGTCGGTGAAAAGCCTCAAGGGCATCGGTATCCCCCCTCTTCTCCGAAATGATTGGAACGCCGGCAATGTCTGCGACAAATTTAACGCTCTCCGGAAAATCCAGCCTCTCAATTTTTGAAATAAAGGTAAAGATATTGCCCCCCGTGTGGCATCCGAAACAGTAGAAGATCTGCTTGTCTGGAGAGACTGAAAATGACGGCGTTTTTTCCTTGTGGAATGGACACAGGCCGGTATAATTCTTCCCCCGTTTCTTCAATGATGGAACATATCGCTTGACAATATCCTGAATGGCAACCTTGCTCCTGATAAGATCCAGCGTTTCAGGGGGTATATACATGTAGCACCGTGACAAATAAATTTTAACGCATACAAAAGTGAAATCTTACCACATTGAGATATGGAATATCATGCACGAACCTGACCAAGATGCTCTTCAGGATCATCTGTACATTGAAATCCGCGTTGAGGTATCCTTTTGATAGCGTAATGCAGACAATTCGAGTACTTTCTTTAATATAGATAATAAAAATCCACACCTGTGTCAATAGTAGAAAATAAATAATTATTATTTATATTAAAAATTGTTTATAAAAAATTAGCGATTTTTTGTAGTGAAATAGAATTTTCGAGAAAACGCTTCTCACGTCCACCGGAAAGCCCTGCCGGGTACTTGTCTAATTAAAAAAACTCCTGCTGTCGATATTTACACTGTGAACGAGATTTCTCTTTTCTGTATCATCCGGGCTGACACCATCCCGGTTAATGCAGAAAAAAGCCTATTGACGTGAAATTATGCTTTCAATATTTCAACAATCTGCTATAATCCGTTAATTTAACTTTTTGAGGTTCCTATGAAAAAAATCGTTTTTCTGCTCCTGTTTACCGGAGGATTCTTCCTCATCAGCAACCTGCCCGGAAGGATCTTCCAATCCCTTAATTACGCCAGAGAAGACAATATCGTCGTTGCTCAATTCTTTAACGAGAAAACCAATACCGGAGTTCCCGATGAAAAACCATATCAGTATCCGGAATTCTACCGCGGCATATATCTTACCGTATCTTCAGCCACGAACATTGAAAAGCTTCGGGATCTGGTCGCGAAGGCTAAATCGGCGGGCATGAACACAATGGTGCTCGATGTTCAGAGCGCCAGATACGTCAAGTGCATGGTGCCGGCGTCAAACGTACGATACTGCAAGGAGAACGGCATCCATCCGATTGCGCGCATAGTAGTCTTTCCCGACGGGCTCAGACACTATCCGGCTTCCGAGGGCTATATCAACGACAGGATATCAATTGCGGAAGACGCATGCAAGAACGGATTCAGGGAGATCCAGTTCGATTACATCCGTTTTAACGATTCGGGAAGCACGCGCCATCTCACATATGCGCAACGCTACAAGTATATTGAAGATTTCATCCTGAAGGCGCGTGCTCGGATTGATAAGTACAACGTTCTGATAGCGGCCGATGTTTTCGGTCGCATCCCGCTCAACAATGATGATATAATAGGACAGAAGATGGAGAGTCTGGACAAGGTTGCCGACATCATATGCCCCATGGCCTATCCCTCGCATTACAGCTGGAGCAGAAAGTTTTACGCCGATCCCTATTACACCGTGCACGAAACATCGACCCGCGCAAAGCTCAGGAGCAAAAACGCGATGATTGTCACCTACATCCAGGCATTTAAAATGAAGATGTCCGGCATTCCTTTTGAAAAATATGTACTCGATCAGGTCAGGGCGGTTCACGACGCGGGTGTCAAGGGCTACATAATGTGGAACGCTCGGCAGGATTACAATCTTCCCCTTGCCGTTGCCAAAAACTACTACCTGAACAGGATCTCAAGAAAGGAAAAAGCTGACGCCAGTGTAATTGACTGATGGCTTTCAGGGCGGGGCGAATCCACGTCCCGCTCACTTCCTCTCAAAATCAACCAGGTATTCGGTCTGTCCATCCTTCATGGTCTTCATCTCTATGGTCACGATCCTGTTTTCCGGCAGATCAAAGTAAAAATAATTCGGTTTCGGTTGTTCGATATTGTTTAATTTTATATAGCTTGACGTTTTGGGATCCAGGACCCACTTCTCAACAGTGACCAGATGGCGGTTCGGCAGCAGGCTGGCTTCGTAGTACTTTTCCTGCGATTCAAGCCCGGTTGTCGTACGCCCCTCCTCCGCCTTGTCAATGTATACCTTATAATACGATCGCCGGTCATTTTCAGGATTGTCGATCTCGGCATCAAAGCCGATAAAGCGAAAATTATATCTTTCCGGCAGCTTGTATGGATCATCGGCGCCATCGCCTCCCGGGGGCGCCGTGGCGCACCCCGCCATCAACGCCAGACACAGGATTAACGCAAGCGGGGTTGCGGATTTCTTCATTGCACACCTCTGAGAATGATTGTATAAGGATTATCAAAATCTTCTCTGACAGAATCTATAATAATATAACCTTTCTTGTCAATCATCTCGTTGAAAATCATCTTCCGATCGCCGCTGACTTCCACGCTCTTGATGATATAACCGAGTGGATCGGTAATCGATACCTTAATGGCGCCTCCATCAGGTCCGCTTACCTCAAACCGCTCCTTCACCCGCATATCGTAGGCAAGCCGGAAAAAATCCCTGTCTCCCCTCGCAGAGGTATAGCCGGAAATTGAATTCCCCGTTACGATCCCGGCATGAGCGATATCGTTGTTCGGTTCTCTCTCCTGGCTTTCCGAGTCACCGAGCCGTGTCACGGTCAGTATATACTCGTCTGTCGGAAGCTTTTCCCCCGTCTTTGCGGTTACTCCAATGTAAAATTTGTCATCGGCAAAGAAATTCGGATAGACTTCCTTCTTTCCCCTGCCCCCGGCGTTGATATCAATGATCTTTTCACGCCCCTCTCCATATATGGAAAGGATCGCATTCATATCCTCGGGCGGCTTTAGCTCGATTCTGAAGAGCGACGGCCCTTCCGACAACTCGTAGAGGAATACGTCCGAATCGTCTTTTGAATGTATGGTTGCAGTCACGATATTGTTGCTGATCGGATTCGCCGACTCGAAATCATCATTCGGCTCGAACTCAGATCCGGAATCATGCTCCCTCAGGACGGCATTCAGGCGGTATGGTTCATCATTATTCGCCGCATAACCCCTTGATGCCACAAGGATATAATAGCTCCCCGGTTTTTTTATGCCCGCTCCGGATATCGTTTCCGGCTCGTTCATTTGGCCGTTATCGGATTCAACCATGAGGGTGCCCTCTGAATCATAGAGGGCCATAATCGAATTAACGCCGGTCACGCCGGAGAGCGACAGATCGAGGAGCGGTATTTTATCAGGATCAAGACCGATATCCATCACATACCAGTCTTCCTCCCTGTGAAGATTTTCCCTGTCCTCATTCATCCTGTTGTAGCCGGGCGCATAATAGCCGATGATCTCCCGGTCCGGATACAGGGTGTCCGCATCATCCATCGAGTCGTTCGGCTCAGACTCCTCGGAGATCATATCCCGTAGCTTCAGTGTCAGCTCATAAGGTATCTCATTATTAATTTTCTTAGGATCGCGGGGGCTCTGAAACAGCTCCAGATAATAGATTCCCGGGAGAACAGAAAGATTGGGCATTCTTTCCGGCGATGACTTCCGGTTGTCATCAATAACCTTTATCAGACGAGGCTCCTCCTCACCGCGCCAGATCTTGAAGGCGAGATTTATGCCCCTGACGCCCGAAACCCGTATATCGACGGCACCCTGTTCCTCGATTGAAATAATATAAAAATCTCTGTCTTCTGGAGTCTGCATAAAGCCGAGATGGGGGGCGTCCACGGTTACCGAACCGGCTGTTGAGAAGGTATTGTTCGGCTCCTTCTCCATGATCCCTTTCTTTGAGCAGGAAACTGCCACAGCAAGCTGCACGAAAAGGATCAGCATGATTGATATTTTTTTCATATGCGCCGGCCTGGAAGCATAATGATAAATTCAAATCCTTGCCGGTCATGCATCGTAAATGTATTGACTGATTTTGCAACAACCGGCATAACAAAAATTGATATGCCAGTCACTGGCGATTGTCAAATAGAATTTTATAAATTGCTGTAAATATGCCTCACGAAACGGAATCGGTTCCCATTACCCTTGAAAAACCCCTTTACGGAGGATATTCTCTGGGCCGCATCGACGGCAAAGCCGTCCTTGTCCCCGCAGGCATTCCCGGGGAAGAGGTTCTGGTGCGCATAACCGAACATAAAAAAGATTACTCAATCGGCGCCATCGAAGCGATCATTCACGGTTCAGCTGACAGGATCATTCCCGCATGCCCGCTGTATGGACAGTGCGGCGGATGCTGTTACCAGCACCTTTCATACGATCACGAGCTCAGATTAAAAGAGACAATAGTGCTCGATTGTCTCATACGCATTTCCGGTGCGGATGCGGACAAAATGCCAGGAATCAGACTGGTGCACGGGAATCGCTTTAACTACCGGAGCCATGCCACGCTTAAGGCACGCGCCGGAAATCTCGGCTTCTTCCGCAGAGGATCAAACGACCTCGTGCCGCTCGGCAACACGGGGTGTCTTCTTCTTGGAAACGAGCTGAACGACTGGCTGAGTCAGCACCCCCGTCATTCCGGGCCAGGAGATTTCCGTATTGCCAGCGACTCAACAGGCATGGTCGTCACATCCCGCGGGCCCGATAAGACAGTTCGGGAGACAGCTTGCGGCATCTCCTTTTCACGGGGGCTCGGCTCCTTTTTTCAATCAAATCGGATTCTTCGCGACAGAATGATCGAGATCGTCAAAGAATATGCAGGCAATGACATCCGGCGGTCATTCCTCGATATCGGATGCGGCGTGGGCTTCTTCAGTCTCTGCCTGGCCGGCCAGGCCAGTGAGGGCGTCGGGATCGACATCAGCAAAGAGAGTATCAGGTGGGCTAAACGAAATGCCGCACGCAATGGCATCACGAACATTCGGTTCCAGGCGCTGCCATCGGCCCTGATTCATCCCGGCCGGCTGCGCCCCGGACTTGTCGTCATTGATCCCCCCCGCGCCGGAATAGACAAAAAAACACGCCGAACGATCATTGCGATTGGACCGGCCGCGCTGTTGTATGTTTCATGCAACCCGTCTACCTTCGCGAGGGATGCCAGGGATTTCATGCGTGCGGGATATCGGCTGGAATCACTGTCGCTCATTGACATGTTTCCCTGCACGCATCATATTGAGGTCATATCGAGTTTTATTCGCAGATAAATCAGTCCTGTCGGCCTGCAATATGCTTCCGTATCCATTCTACGAGCATTCTGAAGACCCGTATTATCCAGAGCCTCACCTTTTCAAATCCGCGCGCCTGGAGATAGCGCTTCTGACTCTCAAACCTGCCTATCTCCGTCACGGTCAGGTCCTTCCTGGTCAGGTTCTCATCCGCTTCAACGAGCAGCCTGTCGATATCGCTCTGTACCGGAATGATACGGCATTCTATCTCGTCCATTCCTAGCGCCCGGCAGGCCTCGAGCCGGCGGTAGCCGGCGAGCAACTCCTTTGATTCGGTAATTGAAACGGGATTCAGCAGGCCATACTTGCTGATTGATTCCATGAGGTCCGAGATATCGCCGATCTCTCCGCGGATCCTGTGTTTGACTACGATATCATCAATCCGTACTTTCATGCGTGAGCTCCCTGTCGAAAGGATATTAGCGCCCGTGCGGCCGCGGCGCGATGCACCGGTCACATGTGACCATACAGAAGCATGTTAAGCAGGCGCGACATGAAATAAGCGCCGATGAAAAGAAAAAAAGGGAGCGTACCGAATATGCCGATGAATTCGACCTGCTTGACGATCCCCTTTTCGAAAACCTTCTTGCCGAAATGGTTAAAATGATACCACCTGGGATCCTTGCTCCGCCTGAATATGTTTCTGAATATGACAATCTTTACACAGAGCAGAAGTATCGTAACGAAACCGGACAGGAGCCAGAAGAAAAATTTCAGGTTCAGCTGGCGCACGAGGTCCGGGCGTGACAGTGAAATCGTAATAAGCGCGAGGGCAATGCCCATGTTGAGAACCACTGTCGCGATAAACCAGAAAAAATATATCGTGTCCTTGTTCTTCACATACAGGGCAATGATGACGGCATGGAGAGTAAATGATGTCAGGAGGCAAAAAAATAGCGTGTAAATTATCATAGAAAAAAGATACCCCGGCACTATTTTAAAAATCAGTGCCCGGAAATGTCAAGAAGATTAAACCGCTCAGACATGTGGTGATGAACAGAAATCAGGAACCGTGCTCGTTACGACGGTTACCAAGTGGCCGGAAGCCGCCTGCCGCGTTGTATTCAATCCAGCTGTTTTTTAGACTCAATGTATTTCAGGATATCGCGGGCCCGCCTGTTTGTGCGATCGGCATCGATAGCCTTTTCTGCATAACCGCGCGCTTTTTTCATATTGTCATGACGGTAATATAATTCAGCCAGCGCGACAGATGCGCCTGAATGCCGAGGATTGATATCCAGCACTTTCAGGAAATAGTCACGTGCGATTTTATCGTCCGGCTCGGGCGCACGATAATGAAAGACACCGAGATAATAATTCATCCGCTCCGATTTCGGATAGACGCGCAGCGCCTCCTTGCAGAAGGTGATCCCCTCGCGGCGGTAGCTTTCCTTCAGCTTCTCCGGCACAAACGATTCATACACCTCCCTGAACCGTATCTCGGCAAGGCTCCTGAGGAGCAGGAATCTGTCCTCGTTGTCATAGAGATAATTAATGGCACGATATCCTTCCTTGAGCTCGCGGAGCGCGAACTGGTCAAGGCCCTGCTCCATGTAGACAAGGCCCAGCGCGAGGTGTGCGGACGGGTTCTTTTTATCCATCTTCAACGCTGTCTTATATTCCTTGATCGCCTCACCCCGGCGTCCCGTGTTTTCATAAAAATCGCCGCGCGCCTTAAATATATAGGAATATCTGGAATCCTCCTCCTCGGCCTTCCGGATGACCCGATCGCCGATTGAGCTGAGCCTGAAATTGCCATATCCGACAAGCATGTCGCCGAATGAAGGGCTTTTGAAGACCGTGCGGACCTTCATCTTTGCCACTATCAGGTTTTTATCATTGATCACGTACAGGACATCCCCCTCGTGAATCCCTTCCGCGCTGTAGAGACGCACCGTGGCCTTGCTCTTATCCTGCGCGCTCGCGAACAGATCGGCCGCATCGTACTCATCCTTTGAGGAGTACGATATGATCTTTCCCGTTAAAACGGCATACCAGCCTTCGCGGTCATTCATGGTATAAAAGACCTTCATTGTGCGCTCGCTCTTCTCCATGATCATGTTTCCGCGGGCCTGCGCGCATATCAGGCAGAGCAGTATGAGTGCTGCGTATTTCCGTTTCATCTCGATAACAACCTCAGCGGATTCAGGGGATTGACATATTTACGTATTTCAAAGTGCAGGTGTGCCCCGGTGACCGCACCTGTCATGCCAGACAGGGCAATCGTATCGCCGCGCTTTACATGGCTTTCAGGTTTAATCAGGTTTTTGCTATTGTGCGCGTACACGGTTATGTATCCTCCGTCATGACGCATAATGACGACATTTCCGTATCCGCTTTTCCATCCGCTAAAAATCACCCTGCCGTCCTTTGAGGCCCGCACTCTTGTACCGACGTTGGCGCTGATATCGATGCCGCAATGGAATTTTCTTCTGCCGTCCAGCGGGTCCTTCCGCGTGCCGAATCCCGAAGTGATCCTTCCGCGCAGGGGCCAGATAAATTTTCCAATGCCTGCGATTGAGCCCGCTTTCGGCTTTTTCTGTTTCGCCGCGATATCACGCCTGGCCTCGGCCTCGCGCGCGCCCGGGAGAAAGATCTTCTGTCCCGGCCGTATCAGCCCCCCGACGATCCCGTTATGGTTGATGACCGTTCCGCCGCTTACGCTGTATCGTGACGCGATCTCAGAAACGCTGTCGCCTTTCCTGACCGTGTAGTAAATGCCCTTTTTCGACGGCACCTGTATTGTGCGGCCCGGTCTGAGCATGTCAGGATTCTTGATTTCATTAACGCTTATCAGCAGGTGTGGATGCACGCCGAAACGCCTGGCAATTTTCCAGAGGTTGTCGTTCTTCTTTATCATGTACCGGCTGAGGTACCACCGGCGGTCTTTCTTTCTGAGTTTATCAAATGCCCCCTGATCGAAACCGGACACTGACCCGCTGTCTGGGCCCTGCCGTATCTTTTCGTAATCAATCACCGCGTCGTCAAACTCGTCATTATAGATAATCTTACCTGCCATCCCATCATCGACAATCTCCTCGTCCTGCTCCTCGGCGTCAGACTGCGGCTCATCGGAATCCATCTCGATGCCGTGTATGATGATTGCATCCTCAAGTTTAACGGGATCTTCGGGCACCGCAGACGCAAAAATTGCCCCGTAGAACAGAAAAGAGAGCGCCGCGCACAGGGATATTATCGTGGCGATAAAAATATACTTCTTCATGTTAAAGAAATCGGTATTTCCAGCCATAATCTTTACAATTATAGCCGAAAACAGGCCGTATCGCTACCCTACTCGTTTTTACCGAATGCGGCCACGACGAGCACCGACAGCTCATGGCTGCCGCGGGTCGTCCGGTTCAGGTACACATTGTGCGAAGATCCGGTGCGAAGCGCGTCAATGCCATAGGCATAGTCGATAAACAGGGGAAGCAGGTTCCCGACGAGGAACGAAAAACCGCACGATACGCTGGTGTAGATCGTTCGCGGATAGCCCCGATACCCCAGACGCTGGTATCCGGCAATCGCGCCCGTGCCAAAATAGAAAACGCCCTCGCGCAGGCCGATGACCTCGTTCTTCTTCGGCATATAGAGCAGGTTAAAGCCGGGTTGGAGCCTCATGCTCCAGAACGGTATCGGGATGCCGAATTGTATCCTTCCGATCAGGTACAGATGATGGTAAAATTCCGTATCGAAATAACCCGGCATGACCGCATGATCCTGCTGATAGTACCCGATGTGCTCGGCATTCATCCGGTCGACGTTTTTGAAATAGCCACCGTAAAAATCGAATTGCAGGTTGTAGTCTCCCTTGAAGTTATAATAGAGGCCCGCGTTGAAGTAGAGGCGGTGCGTGTCCCTGACCCGCGAGCGATACCATACTCCTTCGGTCCGGTGCGAGGTCGTCGGCGGCGCCCAGATGTTATTGTATTTTTCGCGGAAAAAGACGCGGTCATAATCGTACCAGGTTCCGTATCCGATCCTCCGCGCGTAATTGTATTCCACGCGGAACAGGTAGCCATGCCGCACGCGGTTCAGGTCCTTCTCCTCCAGATCGGAAAGGAGAAGCTCAATTCCGGGCTTCAGCTGCCAGTGTCGCTTCGGCACGTTCACATACTTGTGCAGGTTTTCTGTAAGAATCGGGATGTGGTAGAAATGATACGACGCATGAAAAAAAGCCTTTGCCGACAGGATGCGGAGGATATTATACTGAAAGAAAGCGCCCGGGCCAATATTGTTCCCGGCGATGCCGCGACGGACATCGTCGTATCCGCGATTGTATGAACGCCACGCCGAATAGGTCGAATGCTCGAATACCGGCTTCACGCCGGCATATATCCTGTCCGTCTTGACCCCGAAGATGGCCAGCATTCGCGTGGTGGTGATATTGATGTGAGCGTACAGATCCGGATTGTCGAAATTGTCGCCGAACCAGTAATATGCAAAGAGCGGCGACCACTCGTTCGTGCCGTCGCTGAAGGGATTATCAACGCCCAGTGCGAGAACATGCTGGTAGTCCTCGTGCTTTTCAATCGGGGTGCGATAATCGCCGTCGGGAGAGAACGGGTCTGCGTAAGACGGCATCCAGAGAAGTGATATAAAGATGATAGTCAGAAGCGACAGTGTCAATCGCGCCATATGATCCTCCAAAAGGTCAGATGAGGTGTCGTGCCGACGGACACCGAAGCGAATTGCCACTCCGGCCTGCCGCGTTCTTCCCTGCCGGACTAGCATGAGTAATCATAATCACGGTGCAATCAAAATTGCAAGCAAAAAAACAGGAGGGTATCGACCGGGATGATCGCTCATGCGCGACCCGGAGCCGACCTGCGCAAGGCTATTTCCCTGTATGTTGTTTGAATCGCCAGTTTATCTTCTTCTTGTCGAGATAGCGCTCGAATTCACGAATATTCGAGAAATAATAGAGATAGGGAGAATCAAAATATTCGCACTCCTCTTCGTTATTGCCGTGAGTTCGGCATATTTCCGGACGCCGGTTATAGTTCATGCACTGATTGTCCGGTCCCAGGTTCTCGCACACGCCCCTGAATTCGACATGCCATTTCTTATCATGATCAATGAATACGTTCACGTCGCGGTGGAGCAGCCACCAGCGGATATGGTCGTAATCGGTTTTCGAAGTCGGCCTGTCGATTTCTATCGCCACATAGCGGCAGCAGCTTCCGCCGCATTCAGTGCAGGGCGGTTTGAATATTTTTTCCTGTCCTTCCATCGCTCACTCTCTGTACCACTATTACAAAATTACAAAATCTTACAACCGATACACCAGTGAATTCCCATGTCCACCTCTTTTTTACACAGGATAAACGTCAGCGCGAGCCTCAACGCATCGCGCGGCGGATGTACGGGAGAAGATCGGTAGACTTCAGGAGGTTTGTTTCTCGCTCCGAACAGCATAGGTCCGCGGCACGACCGTGCAGGTATACGCCATATGATGCCGCGATAAGCGGGCTGAACCGCCGCAGCAGTAGCGCCCCCGCCATGCCGGAGAGCACGTCCCCGGAGCCCGCAGCCGCCAGGGCGGCACTGCCGGTGGTGTTGATGCAGTAGCGCGAACCGTCAGTTATGATGGAGGCGGGCCCTTTCAGCACCGCCGTGCAGCCCAGGCGCCTCGCGAGGCTACCCGCCGCCTCGTGGCGGTTCTGCCTGATCTCATCGACAGAAATCCCCATGATTCGCGAGGCCTCCATGAAATGAGGGGTTACGATCATCCCTGCTCTGCATTCGGACGCCCCCTCTTTCAGCGCTCCGGCCAGATGAAAAAGCCCGTCACCGTCGATCAGTACGCGCCCGATGCCATGTCTGCCAGCCGAAGAGAGCGCCGCTTCAAAAACGCGACGGGCCAGTTTCGTGCGGCCCATCCCCGGGCCGACTAGGATTGCTTGATACCGGCCGGTATCAAGCAGCGCATCAATGGCTTCGGCAATGGGCTCATCCCCATCCTCGCCCGGCAGCGCACAGGTCATCAATTCAGGCAACCTGCCGGCCATGATTGTCCGGGCGCTGGCGGTGGTCACGCATGTGGCGAGGCCAACGCCCGTTTCAAACGCCGCTGAAGCTGCAAGCAGTGCGGCGCCTTCCATGCCGTCAAATCCGCCGATGACGAGAAGGTGCCCCCGCTCTCCCTTGTGGCCATCCGGGCGCTCGCTGTAGTCCGCCTCGATTTCCCTTATTGAATGCCTGGCAATAAAATCTTCGTCAATCAGCTCGCTCGAGATCGCGTCCGACTCCGTGAGCGAACGGGGAAACCCGATATCCGCCACATGCAGATCACCGGCGTAGTCCCTTCCGGGATGTATCACGAGGGATAGCTTCGGCAGACCGATGGTCACGGTCATGTCTGCAACTACCGCCTCACCCGCCGGAGCGGCGCCGTCCGACCCCAGGCCGCTCGGGATGTCCACGGAAACCACGTACGCATCAGAATCGTTGATCGCGCGTATCGCATCCGCGATTGCGCCGCGCGCCAGCCCGGATGATCCGGTACCCAGAAGCGCATCGACTATGCAATCATATGAGTCAAGGTTCACGCCGGCCAGATCGCCGGGCCCGTTGACGGGAATTATCCTGATCCCCGAGTTTCTGCAGAGGGTGTGGTAGATCCTCGCGGTTTCCGTGATTTTTTTTTCGGGAGCTGCCAGATATACCTCGGTGAGGACTCCGCCGTTTGCGAGGAAATAGGCCGCGACAAAGCCGTCTCCGCCGTTATTGCCGGCTCCGGCGAAAACCGCAGCGCTTCCTATCCACGGACATCCTTCAAGTATACGGTCGGCGACCGCCTTTCCGGCAAGGCCCATGAGCACCTGGGCGGGGATCCCCCGTTCTTGGATGGCAATACGATCGATCTCCTGCATCTCACGGGCGGTCACTGCCTTCATGCGCTACTCCCATGATAAAATTTCAACCCCGCTCTTCATTATATGGTATGAATAGATCTTACCCGAGTTGTCAAGAATGATCTTTGAATAATAATCACGCTTGCGCTCAAGCTCCAGATATACGTTGTTAATCACCGATCCGTCGAGATTTGCCACTTCGAACCTGACCTTACCGTCACTCACGTTCCAGAGATAGATATAGGCATCATCAATTATATCAAACAGGACATTCTTCGGGTCAGGGATATTGATAATTGTCCGCTCCACCTTCCCGTTCGGTATTGAATACTCAAATATCTTGATATATTTCAGCCTGAGATCCTGGTAGAAAGATACCGATATCAGGAGCCGCTCGCCATCGGAAAAGACCCTGATGTTGTCAATTTTCCCATCGTAGATATTTTGATCATCGCGCTCTCTGAATTCCAGCGTATTCAGGTTTATCTGCTGATCGCGGACCTTGCCCTTGAAGCGGAAAATGTTCCATGAGTCTGCCAGCCGCGAAATGACAAAGAGTCTGCCGCTTGAATCGACATAGATCCGTTCAATGTGAGAAAACGGCGTGTCGGTCGCGCCTTTCTGGCCGAGGGTATATTGAAGCTCTCCGTCCTTGTTGAATACCACGATATATGAAGGCGCGAAGTCTATGCTGTTGCCACCACGCGCGCCCCCCCGCTCCCTGTCACGAATGCTGGAGAATTTATTCTGGATGAACAGGTTCTCATCATCGTCCATCGCCATGAAACCGATGCTGCCGAAATTGAAATTCTCAACAGGGATATCGCTGTTCTTTGTCTTTTTTTCCGCCCCGATAATCAGCTTTACGGTGCCGTTAGGCTTCATGACCTGAACGCGCCGTAATTCATCGTCAGCGACGCAAATCATACCATTGAGAACACTCACCCCTATCGAAATGTCCTCCAGTCCGAATTCATCGGTCCTGATCAATACCTGACCCTGTTTCGTTCCCTCGGTGATAAAGGAAAACCGCTTTGAGCCAAGCGTGGTCGATTTCCAGAACGAACAGCCGGCGTGGCCGGCAACCGCGATTATCAGAAACAGCGCAATTCTTTTCATCTCGCCTCTTCGTTGCCTCTCTGCACTCTGACGATCTGCCGCAAGACGCAGTGGCGGAGCATAAAAATACCGCCTCCGGCCCATCATCCGTCAGTATAAAGCGATTAGAGCCGGGCGCATTATAATTTTCAAGAGAATTTTAACGGCCGTTCATTAAAATTCACCATATGTTAAAAACCGAGACATGTGTTCCCGCGCCAGTTATTCGCCTTGACAAAAAAGCGTGTGTAAAAAAATGTAAAATGTATTTATAATGGTGTAACTGCCTGATGCATTGAACCATCACCGTGCCGTTACAGCGGACGCTGCGCCCGGACTATCATGATGCAGGTTCATCATGGAAACGACACGAACTATTACAATTTCAGAATGAGAGGTGCATAATGGATTTCAAACTGACCGAAGAACAACAGATGCTCAAGGATATGCTGCGTCAATTTGCCGAAAAGGAATTGAAGCCAAAAGCGGAGCATTACGACCGCACGCACGAATTTCCGATGGAGCACGTCAAGAAACTGGGCGAAATGGGGATCATGGGCGTCGTTTACCCCGAGAAATACAACGGAGCCGGGATGGACTATGTGAGCTACGCCATTGCAGTGGAGGAAGTCTCGAGGGGAGACGCTTCAGCCGGCGTCATCGTCTCCGCGCACAATTCACTCTGCCTCTCGCCCATTTATTATTTCGCATCAGAGGAGCTCAAGCAAAAGTACCTCACGAAGCTCACCACAGGCGAATACATCGGCTGCTTCGGCATCACCGAGTCTGAGGCTGGTTCAGACGCTGCCGGAACCAGGGCAACGGCGGAGCTGAAAAACGGCAAATGGGTCCTCAATGGCACAAAGAACTTCATCACCAACGGCGGGCCGGCCCAGGTCGCGGTCGTCACCGCCGTAACCGACAAGGGCATCGGCCACAAGGGCCTGAGCTTTTTCCTCGTTGAAAAGGGAACGCCGGGCTTCAGCGTCGGCAAGACCGAGGACAAACTGGGCATATGCGCCTCGTCAACGACCGAGCTGGTCTTCGACAACTGTGAGATACCCGAGGGCAACATGGTCGGCAAGCGGGGCGAAGGATTCAAGATCGCGATGCACACCCTTGACGGCGGCCGGGTCGGGATAGCAGCTCAGGCGGTTGGAATCGCACAGGCAGCCCTGGACGCCGCCGTCGTATACGCCAAGGACAGGAAGCAGTTCGGCAAGTCGATCTCTGACTTTCAGGCCATCCAGTGGATGATCGCGGACATGGCCACCGAGATCGAGGCCGCGCGCCTTCTCGTGTACCAGGCCGCGACCCTTATCGGCACCGGCGAGCGCCAGCGCTATTCAAAATATGCGGCAATGGCCAAGCTGTACGCCTCCGAAATGTCGCACCGGGTGACCCACAAGGCCATCCAGATCTTCGGCGGCTATGGCTACACCAAGGATTATCCGGCCGAACGCTTCTATCGCGATGCCCGTATCACCGAAATCTATGAAGGGACGTCGGAAATACAGCGTCTTGTGATAGCCAACAGCGTTATAAGGGAATATTAAGAGCCTATACCAAAAGGGTTATCACGCGTCGGAAATGAGCCTCGCGGCCTGCGGAAAAAGGACAAAAGCGTCGAAAACTCCGACATTCCTCGGCCGCTCAGCTTTTTTTTCCGGCGCTTAACCGGCCTGTCGGGATAGTTTCTGATAACGAACCGTATTGACAGAACGGCTTATCGGCTGTATTTTATAACCAACCTGTTGTGGCCGCGCTTCCACGGCACATCTATTTTATCCCATGTGAGGTATTTCATGAAAACAAAGATAACAGAGCTCTTCGGGATCAAGTATCCGATTATCCTATCCGGAATGAGCTGGATAAGCACCCCCGAACTGGTGGCGGCGGTCGCCAACGCGGGCGGCCTCGGCATACTCGCGACCGGCATTCTGAAACCGGAAGAGACGCGCGAATATATCCAGCGCACGCGCACGCTTACCAAGCGTCCCTTCGCCGCCAACGTCACCCTCTATTTTCCCGGTTCGGAAAAGAACGCAAAGGTCATTATCAATGAAAAAGTCCCGGTCGTCAATTACGCCCTTGGCAAGGGGGACTGGATATGCCGCGAAGTGCACGCCTACGGCGGCAAGGTGATTGCCACGGTCACGACGCTCAAACACGCGCTCGCGGCCCAGAGGGACGGCGCCGACGCTCTGATAGTGACGGGCCATGAAGCAGCCGGGCACGGCGGCGCGGTGACTTCAATGGTTCTGGTTCCGAGCATCGTGGACGAGGTGAAGCTCCCGGTCATCGCGGCAGGCGGGTTCGCTGACGGACGGGGCCTTGCTGCGGCCCTCGCTCTGGGCGCGGAAGGCATATCGATGGGAACCAGGTTCATGAACTCTGTTGAAAGCCCGGTGCACGCTTCGCAAAAGGAAAACAGCAGCAAGTGCGACGTTTACAACACAGTCTATACTAACAAGGTTGACGGCCTCCCCGCTCGATTCATGAAGACCAGGGGATCCGTGCATCTCATGAACAAACGCCTGAACCCCTTATCCGCCCTGTTTCAATCGCGCAAGATCGCCAAGCTCCTCGGTTTTCCCTGGCTCAAGCTCGCGATCGGGATTTTGCTGATGGGCTTCAGAAAGTCGCTCCAGATGGCGCGCATGGCAATCGGCTTTGAGGCGTTCAAGGTCGGCACGATCGATGGGGACAATGTCAGGGGCGTCCTCCCGATCGGCCAGATCACGGGTATAATCCATGACACGCCGACGGTCAAGCAGATCATCGAACGGATATCAAAAGAAGCGAAAGATGCCAACAAGGTACTTACATCAAAACTCTAATATCTTCGCTATCGAACCGTCCCGGCACCCGCGTGCAGATGGTGGGTGCCGGGCATTCACGCTCCCCGGCCACCAGCGTATTTTAATTGACATCCCGTTATAAAATATATATTATATTGAAATCAGATATAAGAAGACGTACGGATCAAACTAATAACGGCGAAAATCGGCGGGATATAGCAAATTGAAAGGAGTCTACTATGGGAATACTTAAAGATACAGGCGAAGCAATAGTCAGGTTTGGCGAGATCATCGTCAACAAGACGGAGGAATATGCAAAAATCGGAAAATTAAACGTTGACATCAAACGGCTCCAGATCGACCTGGGGATAGCAGAAAAAGAACTGGGCCGCTACATCATAACAAAAATCGAAAGCGGCGCGACTTCGATTGATGCTTCCGACCAGCAGATTAAGGATTTGCATGAAAAGATAACCGACCTGAAAAAAAAGATAACGGAAAAAAACGCAGAGATTGAAAGAGTGAAGGAAACATCCAAGACCAAGATGGAATCCAGAGCAGAAAAAAAACCGGATAGCGGCGCACAATAATCATGCCCGTTACCTCTAAAAGAATCATCGCATATATACATGCCCGCGATGCGGATTTCACCAGAAAAGACATCATTGACGCCCTTGCCGTTCCGCATGGCACCAGAGGCCGCAAAAGCACGGGGAAACGGGGCCGCGCTTCAGCACCGGTTCGCGACACAGCGGTCATCGACCAAACGCTTGACGCCCTCATCGCCACCGGTCTGGCGCGTAAAAGGCGAAACCGTTTCACCAGGATCCATTCTTTTTCCCTTGAGGGTCGTATTCGCGTAAATAAAACCGGCAATGCCGCGCTTTCCATTCTCGACCTCGATATACTGATTAAAAAGGAGGATACGGCCGGCGCGCATGACAACGACCTGGTTGCCATAAAAATCACCGACGTCAGGGAAGGATGCATATATGGATCGGTGGAAAAGATCCTGCGCCGGGAAAAGCACGATTATTACGCGCGGGTGACCCAGGTGACGCGCGACGCGGTCATCTACACGCTCATGGACGCGCCAGGCGGCATGGAAGTGAGCGCACCGCGCTCCGGCTCCGGCCCGGAGGCCGAACGCGGGGACATGGCCCTGGTGCATCTTGAGGAAGGACTGCACCAGAAGCGCCAGCGCTGCTCTGTCCTGGCCACCTTTCCACCCGACGACGAAGCACAGGACCTCGGGCGCATAGTGGTCAAGCATTCTCTTCCCCCTCCGCACGGCGACTATCCCGAGCTTTCAGCCGCACGCGGCCTCGCACCCGACCCCGGACGGAGAAAGGACTATACCGGCCTCTTCACGGTTACGATTGACGGCGAAAACGCAAAGGACTTTGACGACGCGATCTCCATTGAAAAGAAGGGCGCCCGTTACACCCTTTACGTTCATATCGCGGACGTCTCATCCTATGTGCGCAAGAATTCCGAGCTCGATCGGGAGGCCCTGAAGAGAGGCACGAGCTATTACCTCGGCAATAATGTCATCCCGATGCTTCCGGAGATACTCTCGAACGACCTCTGCTCTCTCCGGGAGGGCGTTGACCGCCTGACCATGTCTGTCGAGATGGACATCGACAGCGCCGGCGCGATCCTCGGCAGCCGTATCACCCGGGGCGTCATACGGGTCGATCGCAGGCTCACCTACGGCGGAGCGGACCGGATCCTCGCGGGACGGGAGGACGGGCACCTTGCCGGGCCCCTGAACATGCTGTACGAACTCGCAATGATCCTTCATCGGCGCCGCATCGCCCGGGGAAGCCTCGAGCTCACCCTCACCGACCAGTCCCTCATTTACGAAAACAACGTGGTCACCGACATCCAGTATATCGAACGGCTTAAAAGCCATCTGCTGGTCGAGGAATTCATGCTCTGCGCGAACGTCACCGTATCACGCTTCATCCGCGATAACGGCATCCCCTCGCTCTACCGGAACCACGAGGCGATACCCCCCGACTCGCTGGTGGAGCTCAAGGACTTTTTGAAGCTGCTCGGCATCCAGTTCAGGGCAACGGGTAACACCGCCGCGAACATACAGAAGGTTCTCTCGCAGGTTGCCGGAAAGGAGATCGAGCACGTGGTGAACCTGGTGATTCTCAAATCAATGATGCAGGCATACTACGGGGCGCTCCCTGACGGCCATTTCGGCCTCGGATTCAAGGATTACACCCACTTCACGTCACCGATCCGCCGCTATCCGGATCTCATAGTCCACCGGTGCCTGAAAAGCATCCTTGACAAAGGAAAACCTCCCTACACCACCGAGGAGACCATCGCCATCGGCGACCGGAGCTCCGAGATGGAGCGGGTTGCGCAGGCCGCGGAACGTGATTTCCGGAAGCTCAAGACCTGCCGCCTCATGGCGGGCAGGATCGGCGAGGTATTCAGCGGGATAGTCAGCGGGGTAAGCAGGTACGGCTTCTACGTCACCCTGACGGAAACTCCCATAGACGGCATGGTGCCGCTCTGGGCCCTCACCGACGATTTCTATCTGGTCAAGGAGGACGAGCACACGGTCATAGGCAGGCGCTTGGGGAGGCGGTTCAGGATGGGAGACCGTCTGAAGGTCAGGCTCACGGCCGTGGAAATTGACAGAATGATCATCGATTTCGAGCCGGTATAACCATGGCGGGACGTTACATCATACATCACCAGCCGGATCCGCCGGCTTTCTACGACATAGGCCTGGACCGGGGGGACATCCTTGTCACCTTCCGGATCGAGCAATTCGACATGCTGGCGCTGATGGACGGCACCGAGGTAACGGCCAGGCTCGTTCAGGCGCAGGAGAAAGACCCCGCGCCGTTAGACCGCCCGATCCCTTGCGACCGCGGCGCTCTCGACGTATATGACGCGGGATCATTCGGCATTGAACAGTGGGGAGAGCCGGTCATCGTCCTTGCCGTGATGGGCAGGAGGTTCTCCGGAACCTTTCATTTACTAAAATCGAAGGAAGACTACAGCCTGCGGTATATCAGAAGCAGGACCGCCAAAACGATCCGTCCGTGAGCCGCCGCATTCATTCAGGCAGGATAAATTATTCTTGATGCAAAACATAATACCGGTAAAAAAGGTACTATACGAGGTAAACCGATGAAAATCGAAGCAAAAAAGCCCGGGCATTCATTCAAGAAGGGCGACACGATACTGCTGTTCATGCCTGAACCGGAAGGGACGAAGAAGCCGGTCCTGCTTCCCGCGGAGTTTTCCTATGTCTCGAAACTGCTTGACCTCTCCTACTTCAAGGGGAAACAGGCTGAGGTTGTTTTCGCGCCCCTGGCGGACAGGCCAGCCGTAATCATCTGCGGCACCGGCAAGCAGAGCGATACAGACGCGGAATCGCTGCGGCGTTGCGTCGCCGGGGCGGTCAGCCTCTGCCGTGAAAAATCGATAAAGAAAATCCATGTTCTTGTCCCCGCCATACAGGGCATCGACAATACGACGGTGCTCAGTTCAATCGCGGAAGGGATTTATCTGTCAAACTACAGCTTTGACCGGTACAAGACGAAAAATAAGGGGAACGGTAAACCCCTCGTTGAAACCGCGGTATTTCATACCGCCGCGAAAGACGCGGCAGCCATCATGAAAAAGACCGCCCTCGTCTGCGGGAACACGCTCCTCTGCCGCGACCTGATCAATGAAATCAGCGAAAAATGCGATTCCCGCGGCATGGCACGCGAGGCGAAGTCGCTGGAACGGATCCCGGGCGTATCATGCACCGTGTACGGCAAACGGGAGATTGAAAAGATGAAGATGGGCCTCCTCCTCGCCGTTAACAAGGGCAGCGCCAAGCCGCCGATGCTGGTTGTCCTTAAATACCGCGGCGGGCGTCCCGGACAAAAATACGTTGCCATTGTCGGAAAGGGAATTACCTTCGACTCCGGCGGGATCAACCTGAAGCCTTCGGGTCATATCGAGGATATGCGTACCGACATGGCGGGCGCCGCTGCCGCCCTCTACGCGCTCAAGACCGCGGCCGAGCTCAAGCTCCCCGTCAACCTGTACGCCGTCCTTCCTCTCACGGACAACATGATATCCCCGGAATCCTTTCGGCCGGGCGACGTGTACACCGCGTACGACGGCACCACGGTTGAAATCGGCAACACCGACGCCGAAGGACGGCTTATCCTGGCCGATGCCCTCTCCTACGCCGTGAAGGTGCTCAGGCCGGAGGTCATCATCGACATCGCGACCCTCACCGGGTCGTGCCTCGCAACCTTCGGCGAGGCTGTCGCGTGCTACCTGACCACCGATGACGATCTCGGCAGGCTCCTCGAAGATGCCGCCGCCTCCACTGGAGAGGCGATCTGGCGGCTTCCGTTCGTCAAGGAGTACGATGACAACATGAAATCCGACATCGCTGACATCTGCAACATGTCGTCCGAAAAGAATGCCGGGACCATCATGGGAGGCATCTTTCTGAAACATTTCGCCGGAAAGGGAAAATGGGCGCACATAGACATCGCGAGCACTGCGCGTGCAACGAAACAGCGAGGATACCGGCCCAAGGAGGCCACCGGCTTCGGCGTTCGTCTCCTTGTGGAAACAATAATCAACTGGAAGAAGTAGCGCGCGGAGGCCGCCACGCCGGCGACATCATAAAAATGCACCGGGAGGATTGAGATGGCCTATACCTTGAAAGAAATCATCGACATCGCCATCGGCATAGAGGAGGCCGGGTACGATTTCTATGTCCGCTGCGGCGAGCAGTTCAAGGACCTTGCCATCAAGGACGCCTTCGAGTTTCTCGCCAGGGAGGAGAAGGGACACCGGGAGATATTCCGTTCAATGCACATCAATCCCGCCGCTCCCGGAAATTTTACCGAGGAATATTTCTCCTATCTCAGGGCAATCGGCGGATCACGGGTCTTCGGCACGCGGGAAAACATCGCCGGGGAATTCACCGTATCAATAGTCAGTCCGATGGATGCGCTGCGTCATGCGATGACCGCCGAAAAGGACTCCATCCTGTTCTATTCAGAGATGAAAGGGCTCTATCTGGATGACCGTGAAGCCACGGAACTCCTGGACAGGATCCTGGCGGAGGAAAGGAAGCACGTGATTATTCTTGCGGAACTTGCCAGCCAATTCAGCCAGAGCTGACCTGCCCCCTCACCGCGCCTCACTTGAAAATGTCGCCCGTTGCCTGGTACCATATCACGAAATCAAGATGGTCCAGCGGAACATGTATCCCCCGCGCATAGTCGGCGAGGACCGTTTCCATTTCGCAGTAGAGCCACGGCGGGATCGAGTTCGGGACAGCGTTGATGAGGCCCCGTGCGTGCATGCTACGCAGCACATGGCGGTCCAGGATCGCAAGCCCGTTCCCGAGCCCTATGTTTCTCAGGAAATGGCTCGCCTCCTTGTACCCGAGCCCCTTCACGTTCCGGAATAACCATTCGCGCATTGTCGGGACGGTCCCGCATGCGCGCAGGAATTTCCTGTTGACCCTCTGGACCCGGTTGACCTGCCGACCCGCCGTGCCGCTTTCGAGCAGGAGCCCGCGAAGAGAAACGCCCGGTACGCACAGACGCTCCCGCGCCTCGAGTATGTACCTGGTCTTATTGTTCTTAAAGCGGACGATGTTAAGCTCCCCGCATATATCGTCGAAACCGCCGGAAAAGAGCGTGCCGTCGCGCACCAGGTTTTCAACCGCCTGCCAGCACCGCCGTGCGCCCGATTGCGGCGTCAGGATGCAGAACACCAGCTCTATGAATAGCGCGGGATCGTCCGCCGTGTCCCAGATCCTCCTGAATTCATGCAGCCTTTTTTCCACCTCGGGCCCGATCTCCCGATGTACCCGACGTATTTCGCCATCATATTTTTTTGCTTGATTGATTGTCATTACCGGTGTTTCCTGAACCATTGCGTGTGACAGGTGGACATCCACTTCCATGCACAACCTCATGCTGGAGCTGCATCATGGCAACGAAAAAACTTCAAGAAGGCATGCCGGCGCCGGATTTCACCCTGCCGGATTCGGATGGCAATGCGATGGCGCTGAAAGACCTCCGCGGCTCGTGGGTGGTCCTCTACTTCTATCCCCGGGACAACACCTCGGGATGCACGACCGAAGCCCTTGACTTCACCGCGCGAGTTCCTGCATTCAAGAGGCTGAAAGCTTCGATCATTGGCGTCAGCCCCGATTCGCGCGCCAGCCACTTAAAATTCATGGGCAAACTGGGGCCGGGCCTCACCCTGCTCAGCGACGTCAATCGCAGGGTGCTCTCCCGGTATGGCGTCTGGCAGCTTAAAAAGCTTTACGGGAAAGAATCGTATGGCGTCGTGCGCTCAACATTCCTCATTGATCCCTCGGGCGTCATCCGGCGCATCTGGGAAAAGGTCAGGGTTAACGGGCACGCAGAGGAGGTGCTGGATGCCCTGAAGCAGTTTCAGCGCCTCTAGGACCTCAGGCTGCGGCGCGTCATAATGCTCCGGCGCCCGGAGGGCCGCCGCACCCTTTGCCGGCTACTGCACCTTCACGATTTTTTTATCAGACGCCATAAGCACCGACGGGATCGCGAGCTTTCCTTTACCGAGCACGGAATCGACCAGTTCCTGGGAAACAATGCGATACCATAATTTTGCCTCAACCGTTACGGAGGCTTCTGATATTTCAGGCAGGCGGTAGCTTGCCACCTCGCTTGCAAGCGGAGCGATCCTGTTGTCGCCGAGTATCTCCCTGGCCTTTGCGACATTCATGACCGGGTTCCCGGTCCCGTCGCCGAACACGGTATGGTAAATGATGGCCCCGGGCATGATTCTGCCCTGCGCGTCCAGTGCGCCGCTTCTGAAAAGCTTCCTGCCGCCCGCGCCAGTGACCGTGATCTCAAGCCACATCTGTCGCACATGGCTTAATCCTGTGGGTATGCGGTGTCCTGCCCCGGTGTTTGTCACGGTGACCCGCAGCATGCCGTCGGAAAGAGCACTGTCAACCGAGAGCGTTGCCGCATGCCGGAGCCGCTCCCCGGCAAGCTTCGACTGCTCGCTGTTCCCGAACAGTGACGGTATCAATGTATTTCCGCCTGCAAAATAATGGGTGTAAACATGTGGCCGCTCTTTTGCTCCCGCCGCCAGCGCGCCCGGATTGTCAGGCCTCTCCGTTGAACCGGTTGATGGTGCTCCGGGCCGCTGGCGCATGTGGCACTCCTGGCACTGAACCCCCTTTTTCGCGTAGGGCCCTTCTTTCCATTCCTCATATGGCGTTTCTAGCCTTGTCCCGAACACCACATGGCGCACGTCGTGGCACGCCCCGCAAAATTCGGAGCGTGTATGCATCGCGGAATATGCCGCGGTATGGTATTCCGGTTCCACGTCCTTGCGCGGGCCCCGTTTCGTGCCCGGATCGCTTTCGCCATTGCCCGGCTCAATATCGATCTCGGCATTATATATCTTCCGTACCTTTGTTGCTGAATGGCAATAATCGCACTGTATCCCCTGGGCCGCGAGACCGGGTATCTTTTTAAGGTGATCCGAAGTTTTTTTCGGCAGGCCGGATACGTACCCTACCGGCGTATGGCAAACCACGCAGTGCTCAGCTTCCAGAATTTCGTCAGGATCGGAGAGACCCTTCAGGTCATGGATCGCAACTTCCCGGTACAGGGGATCGTGATGCGCCAGGTTGTGCATCGACCCTTTCCACTGTTCATATATGGCATCATGACACCCGCCGCATGTCTCCGGCGACACGAACCGGGACAGCTCCCAGTGCCTGTTCTTTTTACACGCGCCCGCGAGTACAATGCAGGCCAGCAATATGATTAAATATGCAGATCTGTGTATTTTCATCGAGTTGCACCTTTTAACGAATTTCAATTTTATATTGACGCAATAAACAGAAACACCTGGCAGGCCCTCCATCACCGACGCGGATAAGGATACAGGAGCGACTATTTCCCGCACGCGTTCGTCTGCCGCCAGTGTCATATACGACAGATGCATGACATGCTTGTCATGCATTCAAATGATAATTTACCGTCTGCAAGCCTCCCATCAGGTGTATTCTGAAGTATACCGTTAAAATAATTTTTTTTGCACATCTTTGTCAACACTGAAGCTTACTGCAATGTTTTTTTTTGTTCCTTTTTTGTAAAATTGCGACAAATATAAAAGTTTAATTGACAAAATAAACTGATGCACCAGATTTATATACACGTGTTTGCGTTATGTGATATATGGATTTAACCTTTCAGCGTATTCAATAATCCGACATGATGCAAACGACGATGGAGAGCCGGCATGAATGCTGTTAAAATTAAAGAAAACATATACTGGGTCGGCGGCATCGATTGGGATCTGAGAACCTTCACGGCGGCTTTGCACAGCGCGGGAGTACCCATAATGAAACAGCTAGAATCTCGTAGACAATGATCCCCGCTTATAATTTTGCTGGATGGTATCAGGATTATGGACAACGACCTCAAAGATGCTTTGATCAAAAAAGGAATAAGTCCTTCGTATCACCGGTTAAAGATCTATGAATACCTGTGGGAAAACAGGACGCACCCGACCGCGGATGATATCTATAACGCAATAATAAAGCAGATACCCACACTCTCAAAGACAACCATATACAATACCCTCAAAACCCTTGGGGAAAAAGGTCTTGTTTCTTCGATTACCATCGAAGACAATGAAGTCCGATACGATGCCGATATCGCTTTTCATGGTCATTTCAAGTGCACCAGATGCGGCGCCCTGTACGACATTGATCCAGAGCATATTATGCTTGATAAAAAAAACAATGTCGGTAAAAAGATCCTGGGGCATCTTGTTACTGAAAAGCAGGTGTATTATAAAGGCATATGTAAAAAGTGCCAGCACTAGACTTAATGCTGCGATTTTTTCCCGCCGCTCATCCGGGAAAATCTGTCGCGTTATACGCGGCATCGCAGGCCGGATAGCCAGCCCCTTTTTATTTTCTTATGAAAAATAATTTTTTATTGCAAAAAATCATACCGACACGTAATTTGTAACAATTACAATTGTTAGTTTCAAAATTTTGTCTTAAATTTAAATGTGAAGAAAAAATGGTTTTCAAATTATCAAGCTGGAGGTACTCTTTATGAAAAAATACGTTTGTTCCGTCTGCGGCTATGTGTATGATCCGGAAGTTGGCGATCCCGATTCAGGTACCAAGCCTGGCACGCCATTTGAAAAACTGCCGGATGACTGGGTCTGCCCGCAATGCGGGGTCGGGAAAGACCAGTTTGAACCGTATGAAGACTAGCGGGCGGTCAGCTGAATACCGTCGATAACGATACCGCGGGAGGTCATCAGTATGGATGCTGTATTTCTCTCAAGGATTCAGTTCGGTTTAACTGCGGGATTTCACTTCATCTTCCCGCCGCTCACCCTCGGCCTCACGCTTGTCGTACTCATTCTCCTTGTCATGCACGCAAGATCAGGAGATGATCTTTTACAAAAACTCTCTTCATTCATGATTAAAATACTCGGCCTCGTGTTCGTTATGGGTGTCGCGACCGGCATCGTGCTGGAATTCTCATTCGGAACGAACTGGTCGACCTATTCAAGGATGGTTGGCGACATCTTCGGCGCGCCCCTGGCCGCTGAAGGCGTCTTCGCCTTTTTCATGGAGTCCGTGTTTCTCGGGATTCTCATCTTCGGCAGGGAGCGCGTTTCAGGCAGGATATACCTCCTCTCGGCTTTTCTTGTCTTTTTTGCGTCGCACCTGTCGGGCTTCTGGATAATCATCGCCAATTCATGGATGCAGACGCCCGCCGGCTATGCCATGGAGGGAGGCAGGGCCGTCATGACTGACTTCCTCGGCGCCGTGTTCAACCCGTCGACACTCGTGCGATTCATCCACACGATAATCGGCGGATGGATCACCGGCACCCTCTTTACAGCCGGCATCGGAGCGTGGTACCTTTTGAAGAAGCGCGACACTGAAGGGGCCAAAATCCTGGTCTCCATAGCGCTCTGGATATTCATTGCCATGTCGCTTGTTCAGTTTGTATCAGGCCATACGCATGCGGTGCAGGTCGCAAAGACACAACCTGGCAAGATGGCGGCATTCGAGGCGCTCTGGAACACAATGGAAGGAGCGCCGATGTCCATTATCGGCATACCAGACCCAGACGCCCGCATGACACATTTCGAGATCGCCGTGCCCAAGCTCCTGAGCCTGGCGATCGATTTTGACCCTAACGCCAGGGTAATCGGGCTCAACGAATTCAAGGAAGAGGACCAGCCTCCAATCATACCGACCTATTTCACCTACCACGGGATGATCGGCCTCGGCTCCCTTTTTGCACTCATTGCGCTGATCGGGGCCTTCCTGAAAGTTACTGGAAGGCTTTACGAGACCCGCTGGTATCTGTGGGTTCTGATCCTAGCCATCCCGCTTCCCTTTATCTCGAACGAACTTGGCTGGATGGCAGCTGAAATCGGCCGTCAGCCATGGGCGGTTTATGGCGTACTTCGAACCGCGGACGCCGCCTCGGTCGTTGTCCCGGCCTGGCAGATCCTGTTTTCTATCGTCATCTTCAGCGTTATCTATCTGTTGCTCTTCACTGTTTTCATAAAGCTGCTCCTGAAGATCGTTCGCAAAGGTCCTGAAAACGCCACTCTCGGATACGTGGGGGAATGATCATGGAAACCTTACAACTATTGCAGATCATCTGGTTTATCCTTATCGGCATTCTTTTTGTCGGATATTCACTGCTGGACGGCTTTGACCTGGGGATTGGAACGCTTCTCCCGGTCCTGGCGCGCGATAAAGGGGAGACGGCGATCCTCTTCACCGCGATCGGGCCCGTGTGGGACGGCAACGAGGTGTGGCTGCTCACCGGCGGCGGCGCGCTCTTCGCCGCCTTCCCCCACGCCTATGCCACGGTTTTCAGCGGTTTTTATCTCGCCCTGATGCTCGTTCTCTTTGCCCTTATCTTCAGGGCCGTATCCCTTGAATTCTGGTCGCTCGATGAAAAACGTCGCGGTCTCTGGAAGTGGGCCTTTGTCGCCGGCAGCGCGCTACCCTCTCTTCTCTTCGGCGTGGCCCTGGGCAACGTCATACAGGGCATCCCGCTCAATGACAGCATGGAGTATACGGGCGGCTTTTTCACCCTGCTGCGCCCGTTTCCGCTGGCAGTCGGGCTCCTTGGACTCTCCGCCATCCTCCTTCAGGGCTGCACCTACGCCGCCCTCAAGACAGACGGCGAGCTCCGTGACCGGATCAGGTCTATCGCCAGGATGGTATGGCTTATCGTTGCCGCGATATTCCCGATTCCCATCGTCCTCTCCGCGGTGCACATGCCGGAGAGCATGGGTAACGTCGCTGCCTGGGCCTTCGGCGCCCTTGCCGCTGCTTCGCTTATCGCCGCGCGAAGGCTTCTGACCCGGTCCGGCGACCTCGCGTCCTTTACAGCGTCGTCACTTTTTTTTGCCGCCCTGTGGGGCGTCGCCGGATCGCTCCAGTTTCCCGTGCTGCTGCGGGCGTCACAGGACCCGGAGTTGAGCCTTACGATCTATAATTCATCGTCAAGCCAGCTGACACTGACCGTCATGTTCATCGTCGCCTGTATAGGCATGCCGGTCGTGATCGGATACACGATATACGCCTATCGCATCTTCAGGGGAAGAGTTAGCCTGTAGGTGCAGCCATGCTTTCCATGCGGTAGGCACGGCTTAAAATACAACTATGGAGGTTCGGACATGACAAAACGACTTGAAATTTACAAATGCCAGGTTTGCGGAAACATCGTTGAGGTGCTCCACGAAGGAGCAGGGACGCTGGTCTGCTGCGGCCAGGATATGACCCTGATAAAAGAGAACACGGTGGACGCCGCCAAGGAAAAGCACGTCCCTGATGTCAGCCGTTCCGGCGACGGTATACTTGCCAAGGTCGGTTCCGTTCCCCACCCGATGGAGGAAAAGCATTATATCGAGTGGATACAGGTCATAACCGAAGATGGAAAATCGAACAGGAAATTCCTGAAGCCGGGACAGGTGCCCGAAGCCGAATTCTGCTCCGTCGACGAGAAGGCCACGGTGAGGGAGTATTGCAACCTTCACGGCCTGTGGAAAAAGTAATTCGCAGCGTCCGGCATGGTCACACGCACATATTTTACAAGGAGAAACTATGAAAAGCATCAAAGGTACGAAAACTGAAAAAAATCTTCTGGCCTCGTTCGCCGGGGAATCCCAGGCGCGGACCCGCTACACCTATTTCGCCTCGCAGGCGAAGAAGGACGGGTATGAGCAGATAGCCGCAATATTCCTCGAGACCGCCGAAAACGAGAAGGAGCACGCCAAACGCTTCTTCAAGTTCCTCGAAGGGGGAGAAGTTGAGATAACCGCGTCCTATCCCGCCGGCGTCATCGGCTCAACTGCAGACAATCTCAAGGCAGCCGCCATGGGGGAAAACGAAGAGCACACCAAGCTCTACCCCATGTTCGCCGATATAGCCGACCAGGAAGGGTTCAAGGATATCGCCGTCTGCTGGCGCAGAATTTCAGAGGTCGAAAAGCACCACGAAGAACGGTACCTCGCCCTGCTGAAAAACATCAAGGACGGCACTGTCTTCAAGAAGAAGGAAAAAACGAAATGGAAATGCAGAAACTGCGGCTATATCTACGAAGGAGAAAGCGCTCCGGATGCCTGTCCCGCATGTCTGCATCCCCAGGCCTATTTTGAGCTGCTGGACGATAATTTCTAATATTCATACATGGTTAAACTAAAAGGGGCTGTCATTTGACAGCCCCTTCTTTTCCTTTCATTTTTCTTCTGCTCTTTTTTCAGCAGGAAGGCACACCCTGTATCACGAATCCGGCGCCATACCGTGATTCGTGATAATCTACCGTTGTGCCTGGTATGGTCTCCAGGAAATTTTTCACCCTGTCATCGACCAGTACCTTGAAACCGCCGGTCTCTATCACCGTATCGGTATTATTTTCCAGCTCATCCAGAGCCAGTCCCAGACGGGGTCCGCCTCAACCAAATCCGGCAAAAGTTACCCGCAGAGCGGGCAGCTTCATATCTGATTCTGAAAAAACTTTTTGCAGCTTTTCTCTTGCTGATGCAGTAATCTCAATCTTCACCTCGACCTCCGGTGGATTATTAATTATTTAGAATATACTTAATTACCTTCTGACCGTCAAGCAATGTATTAAGTATTTTAGATATTTCTTTAATTTTTGTTGACTTTTCCCCGTATTTTTTGCTACCTTGTGAATCACTTCATTCTTATGCATGCATATCCGAAAAACAGGAGAAGGCGCATGAAAAAATACGATGTTCTTGTTATCGGAGGCGACGCTGCCGGCATGAGCGCCGCATCGCAGGCCCGAAGAACTTCCGACGCCTTATCAATCGCCGTACTGGAAAAAGGCGCACACGTATCCTATGCCGCCTGCGGGCTGCCCTACTACATCGCCGATGACGTCAGCAATCCTGAAAGCCTTATTGCCATCGACCTCAATGAATATATCAAGGAGAGAAAGATCGATATACTCCTCAACACGGAAGCGATCGCGGCCGACTTCGTTGCGCACACTGTGACTATCAGATTTCAGGGCGGGGTTGATACAGTCGAATACGGGAAGCTCGTCATCGCAACCGGAGCCCGTCCCATTGTGCCGCCCATCCGGGGCATCGATGCGCCGAATGTTTTCTTTTTGAGGAATCTCGCCGACGGCATGGCTCTGCGCAGGCATATCGATGAGCGGATGCCGTCATCCGGCATTATAATCGGCGGCGGCTTCATCGGCCTTGAAATGGCCGAGGCATTCAGGAAGCGCTCGATCGAAACAGTCATTCTCGAAAAATTTGATTCAGTTGCCATGACCATGTCGCCTGTCATCCGCAGCATCATACTGGAAACCCTTCGCGTCAACGATGTGCGCGTGATCACCGGCGCCGCAATTTCTGAAATTCTCCCGACCGCGACCGGCCTTTCTGTGACAGCGGGCGACAACAGCTACGCGGCGGACCTGGTCATCGCCTCCACCGGTATCACTCCCAATACGGAATTCCTCAATGGAACCGGCATCCGGATGAACGACCGGGGCGCGATTATCGTTGATGAAAAATCCAAGACCAGCGTTACAGACGTTTTCGCCGCCGGTGACTGCGCCACCGTAAAGCACCAGCTGACCGGAAAAAACGCGTACATGCCCCTCGGCACCACCGCGAACAAGCAGGGCCGCGTCGCCGGGCTCCAGGCGGCGGGCATCGCTGACGAATCATTCCCCGGAATTGTGGGAACGCAGATGGTCAAGGTGTTCGATCTCGAGGTGGGAAAAACCGGGATGAACGAGGCAGACGCGCTTCGCGCCGGCGTCCCCGCCGAATCAACATCCCTGCTGTGGCGATCGAGAGCCGGCTATTATCCGGCTGGCAGCCGTATCAGCATTACCCTCACAATGAACCCGAATACGCGAGAGCTGGTCGGGGGCGAGATAGCGGGAACGGATGGCGCCGCCCTTCGCATCAATACGGTTGCCGCGGCCATCGCGGCGAAAATGAAGGTTGAACAGGTCGCGTACCTGGACCTCGGGTACGCGCCGCCCTTTTCGCCCATATGGGACCCGGTGAACGCAGCCGCGCAAAAGATGCTCAGGACACTGTAGTCAGATTCCCAGGCCTCCGGTGAAGTCGTTCTCCTCAGCCTTCCCCTGAACAATGCGCGTACCGGCCGGCACATCGCGGGTAAGCCACACGTTGCCGCCCACCTCCGCTCCCCTGCCGATGGTCACGCGCCCCAGAATGGTAGCGCCGGAGTAGATTATGACATCATCCTCGACGATCGGATGTCGCGGGATTCCCTTCACCGGATTTCCCGACGGGTCGAGGGGAAAGCTCTTTGCGCCCAGGGTGACCCCCTGGTAGATCCGCACGTTGTTTCCGATGATGGCCGTTTCGCCTATGACGGTACCGGTGCCATGGTCAATGAAAAACGATTCGCCGATCCGGGCGCCCGGATGGATATCTATGCCGGTCTCGGAATGAGCCATCTCTGATATGATGCGGGGAATGAGCGGCACCTCAAGGCAATAAAGCTCATGCGCGATCCGGTGATGTGCAAGCGCCCTGATGCTGGGATAGCAGAAAATGGTTTCCCCCACCCCCCGTGCGGCAGGGTCTCCCCTGAAGGCCGCCTGCGCGTCCAGGGTGAGTAGCCGCCTGAGGCGGGGAAGCGTCAGGAGAAACTTTGACGCGACCTCTTTCGACCTGCGCTCGCATTCCTCGCACACATGCTCCGTATCGCCCGAGTCGGCGCAGGTAAAGCAGTAGCCCCTCTTGATCTGTTCAGCCAGCTGGATGTAAACACGGTCAATGGTGGAGCCGATATGGTACTTCATCGTTTCAGGCCGGATGTCGGAGTCGATAAAATATCCGGGAAAGAGAACCGACTTAAGAAGGTTGACCGTGTCCCTGAGGGAATCTACCGAGGGCATGAGGAAATCGTGAAACGAGCGGTGATATACCGTGCGGTAAGACTCCGGATTGCAGAGGTCGCTGACGATCGTATGGATCTCATCTTCCCTGAGGCGGTCGCTTCCATTCATGGGTATTCCGCATTTCATATGCGCCTCCTTACAATGCAGCAGTATGATGCGATGCAGGACAGTGATACGACCGGATCATCCCCGCATCAGGGCGGGCAGATGGCGCACACGGACCGGAAAACCTCTGTCGAAAGATACCGGTCTCCCCTGTCGGGAAAGAGCACGACGACCGTTGATCCCCGCGAGAGGTCCCCGGCCACGAACATGGCGCCCCACATTGCCGCGCCGCTTGACATGCCGCAGAAAAGCCCCTCCATGAGCGCGAGGTTCCGGGTCGTGTCAAAGGCGTCGTCATCCGAACATTCGATCTTCCGGTCAAGAAGGCCCGGATCGTAGATCGCCGGCACGATCGACTCGTTCATGTTCTTCAGGCCCTGTATCCGGTGATTCGGCATCGGCTCGACGCCGATCGTTTTCGTCCGCGGATTATGCTCCCTGAAATAGCGCGAACAGCCCATGAGGGTTCCGGTCGTCCCCATGCCGGCAACGAAGGCGTCAACCTCTCCCTTTGTGTCGCGCACGATTTCAGGCGCCGTGGTCTCATAATGCGCCATCCAGTTTGAGGGGTTTCCGAACTGGTTCGGCATGTAGTATTTATCCTGGAAATGATCAATAATATGATGCGCCCGCGTGATGGCGCCGTCGGTCTTGTCGCACCCGGGCGTCAGCTCGAGTTCCGCGCCCATCGCGATGAGTATTGATCGCCGCTCTTCGCTCACGCAGGATGGCATGGTCAGCTTGATCCGGTAGCCCATTGCCGAGGCTATCATCGCCATGCCGATCCCTGTATTGCCCGAGGTCGGCTCGAGTATGATCTTGTCCTGAGTGAGCTCTCCGGATTCGACCGCCTTCTTAATCATGTAATACGCCGGGCGGTCCTTTACCGAGCCGCCGGGATTCGCTCCCTCGAGCTTGGCGAGTATCCGCACGCCTGTCTCTTTCTCGTCCCAGATCCGGTTGATACGGACCATGGGTGTATTTCCAATAGCATCCAGAACGCTCGTAGGGGGTTCCTCCTTGTGAAAATCTGCTTAATGTAAATTTTTCACCCCCTGCTTTTGCAAGTAATTTTTTCTCAAAGATGCTTTTTTATTATACGATGATTCCGGCACTTTCTTTTCCCCTTCCCGATCACGCGACCGAATATTTTTAACTTGATTTCTCAAACCCGTCATAGCATGTAGGTGAAAGATTATTCAGCGTCCGCGCGGCCCTCACCGGGGATATCATGGCGGGCGGAGCTATGGAGGTCTGTTATATGACTGTTGCCATTACCGGCGCCACCGGCCATGTCGGCGCAAACCTGGTGCGCGCCATCCTCGCCCAGGGAAGAGCGGTCCGCGCCCTCGCGCGGAAAGACCTTCGCGCCCTCCAGGGTCTTGACCTGGACATCGTTACCGGGGATGTGCTTGATATCGATTCGCTCATGAATCTGACCGAAGGAGCCGACACGGTTTTTCACGTCGCTGCCATGATATCCATCGCAGGATCCGAAGGGGGAATGGTCGAGAAGATCAATGTCGGGGGCACCAGAAACGTCATAGAGGCCTGCATTAAAAATGGCGTTCGGCGGCTGGTCCATTTCAGCTCAATTCACGCCTTCTCCTCCAGCCCCCAAAATGAGATTATCGATGAATCACGTGCGCTCGCCCTGGGTAAAAACAACTTTCCCTACGACAGGTCCAAGGCGCTGGGTCAGCTCGAGGTACTGAAAGCGACTGACCGCGGGCTGAACGCGCTCGTGGTCTGCCCCACCGCGGTCCTCGGCCCCATGGATTTCAAGCCGTCCCGCATGGGTGAGGTGCTCCTGAGCATCTACCATAATACTTATCCGGTCCTGATCGACGGCGGGTACGACTGGGTCGACGCGAGAGACGTGGTAGCCTGCGCTCTCGCCGCCGAGCAAAAGGGCCGCTCCGGCGAGTGCTACCTGGCGAGCGGCGGCTGGCACCACGTGTGCGAGATAGCCCGCATCGTTTCCGATATCTATTCCAGAAAAACCCCCCGGTTCGCGACGCCAATCTGGCTCTGCCGCATGCCCGCGTACTGCGTAACAGCGGTGGCGAAAACGTTCAACCTCAAAACGAAATTCACGCCGATAGCGATCAAGACGCTTGAAAGCCACCGGCACATTTCACACGAGAAGGCGACACGCGAGCTCGGCTACCGGCCCCGTCCGATAGAAGAGACCATCCGCGATACGCTGGATTGGTTCCGCTCGCGGGGCATGCTCGATTACGCCTCATAAATGCGCCAGCCGTATCGTAAGCGGGCCGGTCTAATTTAATCTTGACAGGAAATTGACCGGCGCCTAGTGTCTATGCAGACAGGTCAGACAGAATGGAAATGCAGGAATATTTTGAAAAGGCGCGCGGATTCGGCATTCTCTCCACTGCTGATTCAGAGGGCAATGTCGACGCCGCCCCATACTCGCGGCCCCATTTCATCGACTTTGAAACCATCGCATTCATCATGGCAAACAAGCGGAGCCACAAGAACCTCCAGTCCAACCCGAAGGCCGTCTATCTGTTTAAAGAAGAAGGCGGGTACAACGGCATGCGTCTGTACATAGAAAAATGCGGCGAAGACAAAAACAGCCCGCTTATTGAAGAGCTCCGGAGAAAGAAACGCGCCGATTCCGACGATGAGGGCGGCAAAGACCGCTTCCTGGTCTACTTCAAAATCCTCGGCATTCGACCCCTCGTGGGCGACGCCGTAAAGGATTGACACCTCCCGTGGCCCTGCCACAGCCCGAAATATTGTCCAGAAGCATCGGTGACGTCGAGATCCAGTATCTCCATTACCCCTCGGACGGCCCGGTCCTCGTGCTCCTGCACGCCACGGGCCTTCTCCCCTGGCTCTGGCACCCGATAGCCCGGGCCCTTTTGCCGCGCTATCGCATCATCGCACCCTACTTTTGCGACCATCGCTCTGCCGAGCCGGAAGAAGGCGGATTGAGCTGGAAGCTTCTTGCGTCGGACCTTGCCCGCCTGTGCGACGAGCTCAATCTTGACACGCCCTTTCTCGCCGGTCACAGCATGGGAGCCACAGTCATAGCGATCGCCGCCGCCACCAAAGGCCTGTCAGCCAGAAAGATGGTTCTGATAGAGCCGATCCTCCTTCCCGGAGCGATCTACCAGTCAGGCCTCGACATTGAAAAACACCCCCTGGCATCACGGTCGATAAAGCGCCGCAACCGTTGGGAGAGCGAGGAGGAAGTCAGAAAATATCTTGCCTCGAAGAAAATGTTCGCGAAATGGGACGCGGAGATGATGGATCTCTACGTGAAATACGGTCTGATCTCAGGCGACGGCGGGGGCCTGGTTCTGGCATGCCATCCGCGCCGCGAGGCGTCGCTCTTCATGGGAGGGCTCCACTTCGACCCGTGGCCGATACTCCCGGACATTGCTTGCCCGGTCATGGTTGTCGAAGGCGGTGAAAGCGAAAACCGCTCTTTTATTGACCTTCCGAAAATCGCTTCTCTCATCCCGGGCGGTTCGTATCACCTGGTACCGGGAGCGGGTCACCTCGTTCCGCAGGAGCGTCCCGAAGAAATCACCCGGCTCTTTTCCGAATACTTCCGCTGACTGCTCCCGGTTCCGCAGCTTCCGTCTCCCGCTGAAATGGATTTGACATGAAATCGCCCGGGGATGCATAATGGAGCATGATTGAAATCATCTCCCGGAGCGAGATCGCGGCATGACACGCGACCTGATCATCGGCGGCACTGCGGAAACGCGGTCTACAGCGGTCCGCGGCGTGTATGCGGACGAATCGCCGGAGGAGTGAACCATGATCCCGTCATGTTACGATAAAAACGGCGCGGTGATAGATTTTTACACCATTTTCAACCTTCCGCGGACCGCGCGGACGGACGATATTAAAAGGGCCTTTCGCGAGCTCATCAAGAGATATCACCCCGATACCGCCGCGGCAGGGTCAAAAAATCTCACTGAAAAGCTCGACCTCATTGTCCGGGGCTACCGCATCCTCACCGACGAAGACATGCGCATCGAATACGACCGGGTGCTTTTCAATTACCGCCAGGTGGATTCCGCCGGGTCAGCCATCATCTCCAAAAAACGGATCAAATATTCCGCGACCCTCGGCAATATGCTCAAGGCTAACCTGACGCCCAGGGGAATGAAGCGGATCGATATCCTCAATAATTTCGGACAGGATATCGAGATACTGGTCTATCCGATCGAAGCGGCAAAGGGGGCGGTCGCGTACATCGACCTGCCGGCGCGGATGATCTGCCCGCTCTGCCGCGGCGGACGGCCACAGGAGGAGAAAAAATGCTATGTCTGCCGCGGGCTGGGAAGGATCCATACGACCTCGCAGCTTGAGGTCCGGATCCCTCCCCACGTCGATGACAGCACCTTTATCGATGTCGACCTGATGCATATCCGGCCGGACAGGCTGATCACCTTTAACCTGAGGCGCATCAGAATAAAGATAACCGTGACCGGGAGCCGTCACTGACCATGCTCCCCGATTCAACATCCCCGATCCCGGGAATGGGCGTCGTAACGAAAAATTATTTGTAAAGATAATCTGGTTGACCGATTTGATATACATTTCTATACTATTGAAACACCGGGGAAAAAAACCGCGCTTCACCGGCCAGGGCATATTATACAGCAGATGGATATTTACGGAAAAATAGTCCACAACAGGTACCAGGTCGACAGGTTGATCGGCGAAGACGCAGTCAGCCACATTCACCTGGCCCACGACCTTACTCCAAAAAAGCAGAGATATATCATAAAGTTTCTGAAAAACAACGTCATATCAAAACGCATTGAGGACGTCATACGGTTTCGGATCGAGGCAAACGCCGTTTCCGAGATCGACCACCCTAACATCATCAAAATCATCGAGCTTGGCGAATTCATCGAGCTATTCTATGTTGCAACTGAATATTTCCCCGGCACCAGCCTGCAGGACATCATCAATGAGAAATACCTGACCGTCCAGCAGACCGTTAACATCATCATGCAGCTGTGCGGCGCGCTCGATGCTCTCCACGCGAACAATATCATCCACCGCGACATCAAACCGGCCAACATACTGGTCGACAAAGAATTGGTCAAGCTCTCGGGCTTCGGGCTGTCGCACCTGCGGGACCTCAACGACCCCCTGACCTTTGACGAAATCGTATGGAACTTCGCGTACATATCGCCGGAGCAGTGCGGAATCTTAAAGAGAAACATCGATGAGCGGAGCGATCTCTATTCGCTCGGCGTGCTCTTCTTCGAGCTTCTGACCGGCATGGCGCCCTTTGAAGGGCCGGACATCTGTTCAATAATACACCAGCATATCGCCATGGTGCCGGAGCAGCCGAGCATACTGAATCCCGAAACCCCGCCGATCCTTGACCGCATCGTTCTGAAGCTCCTCGAAAAGGAGCCTGAGAACAGGTACCAGAGCGCGCGTGGTCTGCTCGCCGACCTGGAGCGGTACCTTGCGGGCCAGCAGGAATTCATCCTCGGCCTCGACGACCGCTTCACGAAGCTCAGCTACCGGACGCGTCTCATCGGCAGGGACCGGGAGATGGCGCAGCTCGCCACGACGGTGGAACGTCTGGCCGCTAAATCCGGAGCCATTTATTTTATCACGGGAGACGCCGGTTCAGGCAAGACCCGCCTTATCGACGAATTGAAGAGCTCCATCTACGCACGAGGAGGCCTCCTGGTCGAGGGCAAATGCTCCATCCAGAGCAACAAGGTGCCCAACAAACCGATCCAGGAAGCGCTCGACGCCTTCATGACGAATTTCCACAACCTGTCCTCATCCCAGAAGAAAAGCATCATCGTCGCCCTCGGCGAGGAGTTTCATAACCTCGGAGAGCTCATCATCAAGCTGAACCCCGCCATGAAGGAGCTCCTGGGAGAATGCCCTCCGCTCGTTGCGCTCGAGCCTGAGCGCGAATACAAGCGCTTTCACATGATCATCAGCCAGTTCTTATTAAAGCTGAGCGACCTCACCGGGGGCCTGGTGATCGTGCTGGAGAACCTCCAGTGGACGGACGAGGGCACCCTGAACATTATCACCGAGCTCATGAACGAGATAACCCGGCACCCGCTGGTCGTTATCGGCACATACCGCGACGACGAAATAACCGAGGATCACGGCATCGAAAAGCTCCACATCGATATCGCCGCCCGCGAAGTCCCGCTCACCCGCATCCACCTGGAGCAGCTCGACGCGCCCATGATGAACCGGTTCGTCGCCGGTCTCCTTCTCGAACCGGAGGAGCAGACCCCGGGCATCTCGGAATTCATCTTTCAAAAAAGCGGCGGCAACCCCTTCTTCGCCATCGAGATACTCAAGCAACTCATCGATGACGCGGTTCTGGTTTACAAGAAAAACCGGTGGCGCTTTGACGAGAGCAAGCTTGACGCGGTTGAAATATCCGCGTCAAGCGTCGAGACCATACTCAAGCGCATCAGCAGGCTGAACAGGAACGAGAAGGACATCCTTTCCGCGGCATCCGTCATCGGCGAAAAGTTCAACATAAAACTTCTCTTCAGGCTGAGCGATCTCGACCAGACCGAGATCGTCCGCATCATCGACAAGGCGATCGATCTCCAGCTGCTGATTGACCTTCCTACCTGGGGCGAGATTGGCTTCGCGCACGACAGGATCAAGGAAGCCTTTTACAGCAGCATCCGCAAGGACAGGAGAAAAAAGCTCCACCTGGCCATAGCGGACGCGATAGAGGAAAACAACAAGGACGATCTGGCCCCGGTTATATTCGATCTCGCGCACCATTTTATCGAGGGCGGCGACGCCGACCGGGCCATCATATTCACCTACCCCTCGGGCATCATGGCCATGGCGCGATACGCGAACGAGGACGCCCTCAATTATTTCAACCTGACCCTGAAAATACTCGAAGACAAGGGGCTCGAAAAGACCGCCCAGTGGATCCGGATCGCCATCAACATCAGCAACATCTACCTGACCGTCGGCAAGTACGACCAGGCGATCCAGCTGCTGCTCGAGGTTGCCCCCCTGCTGACCGACCGGAACCAGCGCGCCGATGTTTTCAGCAATATTTCCGCCGCCTATTTCAGAAAAGGCGACTGGATAAAGTGCGAGGAGTACGCCATACAGGCGGGCACCCTGCTGGGCGAGCGCTTCCCGAACAACACCGCGTTCATCATCGCCGCCATCTTCAAGGAATTGCTGCTGCTCTTTATAAACCTCATCATGCCCGGCGTCCTGATCAGGTTCATGAAGGAAAAGACCGTCGAGAACAACAAGCTCAGGGCGAAATTTTCCCTGCCGGTGCTCAGGACATACCTCTATACAAACATACTGAAATTCACCCGGTTCACCCTCCGCGCCCACAATGTCGCCATCAGCAAAATCGGAAAATCATCCGAGCTCGCCATGGCCATCGGCGGCCTGGGGAACATACTGATGGCGCTGACCCGCTTCAAGCTTGCGAAGCGGTACCACCTGAAGGCGCTCGCGCTGCGGGAGTCGCTGGATGACCAGTGGGGCGCCGCGCAGTCATACCAGTGGCTCGGCTACTGCTACCAGTGGAGCGGCAACTATCACAAGAGCATTGAAAGCTTCGATGAATCGTCGCGCCGATTCAAGAGCATGGGAGACATCTTCGAAATTACCAATTCATGCGCGGCCCTTATACACAACCACCTGCTCATCGCGAACTATCACGCGGTCAACCAGTACCTGGACCAGTATTTCTCGCTCATAACCGAAACCAACGACTTTTTCGGCACCAACATGGCCTGGATATTGAGCACACCGTTCTTCCTTGAAACCGGCGACCTCGATACAGCCGAAACCCTCGGCATTGCCGCGTATAACTACAGCATGGACGCGAAGATCATGTTCCTGCACTGCATGTCATGCATCGAGCTCGGCCGGGTCTACCTCGAAAAGCACGATATACGCCGCGCGATCGAGTTTCTTGAAAAAGCCCGGGACATCTACATGGAGAACAGGTTCCTGAAGCACTACACCGTGCACTGTTTTCCCTGGCTGACCGAAGCATACCTGGCGGAGTATCTCTTCCCCGCCGATATCAACTCCGCCGACAAGAGCCAGGTCCTCGCCAGGGTCGACGAACTCTGCAAAAAGTCGCTCGCCGCGACCAGGCGCTGGAGCAGCTATTACGGCATGGCCCTGCTGGTCAATGCGAAATACTGTGCGATCCGCGGCAGGCGCAAGCGCGCCGAAAAGCTCTTCAGGGCGAGCATAGAGCATAACAAGAAGTTCGGGCGGCGCTTCTGCCTGGGCCGCAGCTACTACGAATACGGGCTCTACCTGTCTCAGACTGACTCCGGCAGCGAGGCAAAAAAGATGCTGGAATCGGCGTACCGCGTCTTCCTGGCGATCGGCGCCAAGCGTCGCGTCAGCGAGCTGCAGGGGCTCCTCGGCATCGCGGAGCAAAACGACGAGCAGTCCTCCCTCGAGCGCCGCGTCGACAGCGAGCGGCTCTCGTCCATCCTACAGCTCGCCCGGGACATCAGCCAGATATCCGATACCGACCTCCTCATGGAGCGCATCCTGTTCAAGGCGGTTGAGATTACCGGCGCGCAGCGCGGGTGCATCTTCATAGCGAATGAGGAAGAAGAGCTTGAAAAGAAAGCGGTATTCTCCACGCTCGGCTACGACATGCCGATTGACCAGCAAATCCATGCCATGATCCGCGAGGTATACGCGAGCCGGAACCAGACAATCATCGAAGATGCGCGGGTTTCGCCGGACGGGGGAGCAGGCGACGACGAGCGCGTCAATCCGAAATCCATCATCTGCGTGCCGATAAACGAGCGCGACAGGACCATCGGCGTCTGCTACCTTGACAATTCACTCACGAGCGGGATATTCACCGAGAAGGTCGCCGACCTGCTGCACACCTTCCTGTCCCATGTCGCGTCCGCGACCGAGATCGACTCCCTGAGCCGCAGGAGCCAGGCCGCGCGCATGCCTGAAAAGAAGCCGGTCCAGTCGCCGATGATCAGCGAGAAAATACAGAAGGCCCTGGATTACATCCATGAAAACTACGCGTATGAAATATCCCGCGAGGGGCTCGCCTCCCATATCGGGCTCCACCATGACAACCTGGGACGCTATTTCAAGCTCTACCACGGGAAGAAGATGAACGACTACATCAACGAGCTCCGCATCAAGGAGGCCGCGCGGAAACTGCAGGAGACCGACGACAAGATCATCGATATCGCCTTTTCGGTCGGATTCGGCAGCCTCAGGACCTTCAACAAGGCCTTCCGCGAAATCATGAAGATCTCGCCCGCCTATTACCGGAAAAAGCGCTCTGAATGACAGGCCCGGGCCACGTTCCTCGCATCAGGACTGAAACCGCGTCCGGCGACGACTCGTCAATTTCGATCCTGCATCTTTCACGCCCGTATCCACCCGGATAAAACGCCGACCTTTCTCCGCCAGACACAGAAAAGGACACTGAAGCCAGTGTCCTTTTTGATCCTTTTCCCCTCGATAATGGCGAAGTATTAATCCAGCATGGCCAGTATTGTGTTTATCCAGCCCGGATCAAAATCGAAGCCGATCCCGTTCAGCGAAATGGTGCCTGCATATTCGCCGGTATCCAGAATCTGCTCGTCAATGTAGTCGTAGTAGAGGGTCACGCCTTCAAGGCCAATTCTAGGCGTGATCAGGGGTATGCCGGAGATCCAGAGCGGAGCGCCAGCTTCCGTGTCGCACACGAGCTTTACCACCCGCCACGAATCAAGCGTCGCGAACATCGTGAGCGTGCCGTTGAGCGTGCTGAAGCTTTCCGGATAGACCCGGTAGCCCGTGAAGGTAAGATCGATAATAATACCGGGGTTCGAAAAATCAAGCGAAATGCCGGCATCCACCTTCAGGCCGTCCTCGTTATACACGGTGTACATAGAGCTTGACGTCGCCGCCAGCGGCGCTGCTACCGCAAGACCGGATAAGCCGGATGACGGCGCCGCGGACTGCATGCTGCCTCCCTGGAGCATCCCTAGCAAATCATCCCAGGGAATGTTGTCGAAGGCGTCCTTGAGCAGTGCAAGGATATCTGCGGGTGTGAGGAACTCCTGCACGACCTGCTCCACGCCGTTGATCAGGACGGTGCCGCTGAACTGCGTGCCGAACGGATTCAGCGTGACCATCATGGACAGGCCGGAAAGCTCGATCGTGTTGTCGCCGCACGCTTCGCCCGTGGTCGTAATGGGCGCTCCCGCAGGGGTATTTATGGTAATCAGGCAGGCTCCCATGGAGTCGGACGGGAACTGGACGTTCATCCTAATGACCCCGCTCACAGCGCAGTCAAAGCCTTCCACGCTGTGGCCGTTCATGGATATCGTCAGGAGGAGACCGAACGGATCGCAGGAGACCTGCTTGGTCACGGAAATAGTATCTTCATTGATCAGGACAACAGTGCCTTCAACGCACGCATCATTCAAGGAAGGCATAAGGGCACCAATGTCGATATCGCCAAGAAGTCCGTTCAATATGGTTTTAACATCTTCAAGCGATGCCACTTTGCCAGGTTCGTTCTGGTTCCCGTTGTCATCGCCGGAGGGCTGACCCGGGTCTCCACCCGGATCGGGAACGGTCGGTTCAGGCTCCGCGGCCGGTGTGGTATCAGTCGCGTCATCCGAGGAAGTAATGCCTGCCAGGAGCGGCAAATTGTCTCCGGGAGCATCGTTATAGCAGGATACGGTTGCAAAAAAGGCAAAAACAGCAAAAATAACGAATAATTTCTTGATATTCATGGTGAATCCCCCGCTGATTTTATAAAAACCCACTATATACTATAAACCATAGTTTGTCATCTGTCTGGCATAAATCTGATGCGTCAATATTCGGCCATATTTCTAGTGACGTGGGTCTCGGGGCGAGGGTCGAGTAACGAGGATTGTACTGCTCGGTACCCGAACCCCGATACTCGAACCGCGATCCGCGGTCCCCGAAACGCGAACCTCGATTTAACGGCGGGCGACCTTGCGCTTTGTTAACCATTTCTGCGCGCCCGCCCCGATTCGAACGGGGGGCCTACGGATTCGAAGTCCGGCGCTCTATCCAGCTGAGCTACGGGCGCATTCGTACAATATTACAAAAATTCTGATACGCGGCTGCATATGGGTCAATGGTTTTTCGGGCGCTCGTAAAAAAATCATACAGGAGCGGACAGGTTTTCAGGACCGCTTTTTCTTCTTTTTCACCAGCACCTTGTCGATCCTGTTTCCGTCCATGTCAACGATCTCGAAGGTGTATTCGCCTAATCGTATTGACTCTCCGGGCGCCGGTATGCGGCCCATCCGGTCCATGATGAAGCCCGCGAGGGTATTGTACCCGCCCCCCCCGGCTATGTCGCGCTTGAAATGCTCCCTGAAATCATCCACGGAGATCATCCCGTCAACCAGGAACGACCCGTCCTTCCGCCTGGTTATCTTTCGATCCTCTTCCCGGTGAAGATCGGGCACGTCGCCGACGATCTCCTCGATGACATCGTGCAGGGTCACCAGCCCGGTCACGCCGCCGTATTCATCGATGACGAACGCCATGTGCGACCCGCTCGCCTTGAAGAGCTCGAGCGCCTTCAGGGGGCTGACGCTTTCCGGCGCGTACACCGGCTTTTCGATATACCTGGTAAGCGACTTGAATTCGCCCCGAATTATTTTCCTTAGTAAATTGCGGGTCTTGACTGTCCCGACAATGTTGTCCAGCCCGTTGCGGCACACGGGCAGGTAGGGATAGTCACCGTATTCTATTATCCTCTCCCGGATCCGTTTTAGTGGTTCTGTCAGCTCTATATACCTGATGTCCGGCCTCGGGCTCATGATGGAGGCGATCCTGTTTTCATGCAGGTCAAACACGCTCTCCACCATCTCCGTCTGCTGCTTTTTGAAAAGCCCGAACGCTTCAGCCTCATGCATCAATACCAGTATCTCGTCCTCGGTGACCGGCGGCTCGCTATTTTTCAGGCCGCGCATGCCGGTCACCCTCATGACAAGATTCGTGACCGCCGTCAGGAACCGGACGATGGGCAGGAACAGGATCGAGAGGGCCTTCATCGGGTATACGACAAGTGATGCGATACGCTCCGGATTGAGGAGCGCGATCCGCTTCGGGATAAGCTCGCCGAAAAGTATGGTGACCAGGGTAATCGAGATGACCACGATCCCGGAACTCAGTACCTGGCTGTAATCGGCCACCGCGGGCACTCCGGCGAAGTATGCCATGAGGGTTTCCGCGACGGTCTCCTCCCCGTACGCCCCGGCCAGTATCCCGATCAGGGTTATGCCTATCTGTATGGTCGAGAGAAACGCGGTGGGCGCTTCGCTTGTTTTTAAAACGGCACGATACGCCGCGCGCCCCTCCTCCGCCTTTGCCTTGAGGCGCGGTTTTCTGGATGCCACCACCGCCATCTCGGACAGTGAAAAGAATCCGTTCAGGAGGATCATCAGCGCGAGTACTGTCAGTGCCACTACTACGGGTATCATGGTGCACCATCCTGAAAATTTAATGTTTTAGTGCCGCCGACAAGCGGGCTCAACCTGCCGCGGTCCGGTGTGACCGCGCATTTTTGAAAGGCATATTCCGCGGTGTATAATTACGTTTCATTGTTCAATGCACATACGCGCGGATCGCGTCGCGCCAGACAAGGTAGCCGCGGCCGTTCAGGTGCGCGCCGTCTACGGTATAGGCTTCATTCAGGTCGCCGTTCGCATCGGCCATCCGGCTGTATATGTCCAGAAAGAATATCTTCCGGTTATCCGCCATCGCCTTCAGGCCCCGGTTCAGCTCCGGCATCAGGTTCCTCGGAAGGGGAAAGAGGCGGTAGAGGGTCGGCAGATTGCTCTGGATAAATATGATCGTATCCGGCGATTCCGTTCTGATCCTGCCGATGATCTTCCGGTAGTTGCCGAGGACCGTCCGAACCGGCCTGCCGATGACAAAATCGTTCCCGCCGATCATTATGAATATTTTCGCCGGCTTCCGGGCCGTTACCTCGCCGATCCTGTTCAGCACACCGTCCGTGGTATCGCCGTCGATCCCCCGGGAAGCGATATCGCACCGGCCGAACAGCTCGGCCCATTCGCAGCGGTCCGTAAGGCTGTCCCCCACGAAGAATATCCTGGCGCCCTGGTCACGCAGCGTCAAATAATGGTCGACCTTATACCGGTAGTAGTCCCTGAGATAGGGGCGCACCAGCCGCCGGTGGTGCCCCTTGTATACCGATACCGATCCGATAATGATCAGGAGCAGATTCAGGACAAGGGAGGCTGCCAGAAGTTTCTTTGTGTTCACTCTCACGCATTAAACCTCCGGGCCCTTTTGCTTTTTATGTTTCAGGGATGTATCTTCAAACAACAGCTCGTCCTGCACGATGAAGGATTCAGCTTCAGGCTCCTCGCCTTCTGAAGGCGGCCTTTCGCCGCTCATGGAGGCATCGCCCCCGTCCTGCGCGGAGAAGCGTTTACCCGCCGCCGCCCCGGCATCGAACTCGAGGTCCAGATCGACGTGATCCGCGCCGGCATGCCCGTCGGACGGCTCTTCGCCGGATTCAAGCAGGAAGCCGTCATCCCGCCCCGCCCCCTCGCCTTCCGCGCCGTCAGGCTTCGTCAGGGCGCTGAACTCCTCTTCCGAAAGGAGGAATTCTCCGTCGGCGGCCACCTCCGCTACAGACGGATCCTCGACCGGAACAAAATCAGCGGCATCGATTCTCTCAATCTCTTCGAGTATTGACTGATCGGATTTCGCGTCCGGATCCGGAGAAGGCTCCTGGTCAGGCGCGACCTCTTCGGTGTCGGACAGAAGAGCGGCAAGCTCCGCCTCCGTTGTCTGTGTGCCTTCAGTGACCGTTCCCTCCGCGGACACGCCTTCTTCGTCAACCGGTGCGGCATCTTCATTATCAGCGTGCACCGGTTCCGACGCCACCGTCTCCCCGGCCAGGTCATCATCTCCCTGATCCTCCATCACGGTTGCGGTCCAGCTCCGCTCATCCAGTATATCCGAAAGGATGCCCCTCATCCAGCCGTCCATGCTTTCGTCAACGATCCATATTGACAGAACCGCTTCCACTATTTCCACGGCCCGTTCCGCGCCGAATCTTTTCTCGTTTTTTGCATATATGCCGTTAACGAGCTCCCGGATCGCGTCCTCGTCATCGGGACGCTTCTTGAGCAGAAAATCATCTTTCAGGATATCGGCATACCGCCCGATCCTGCCGCCCTCTCCCTGTTCAGGCGCTCCCGCGGGCTGGCCAGCGGTTTTATAAGGCTTGCCCTCCTCTTCCGCCGCAGCTTCGGCACCACCATCATCATCGCTCTCCGCAGCCATCTCATCAAGAAGGATCACGTCTTCGGATGCGGAAGCCTCTTCCGGCTCAGTATCGGCATACGCTCCACTCTCCCCGGTGAATGATTCAGCATCTTCCGTGCTCCCATCGATCTCATCGGGTATTACACCAGGCCCATCCTCCTGTCCGATGATCGGGCCCTCCTCTTCTTCGGCACCCCGGACAAAGCGAGCCAATTCATCGTCCCAGACGATCCGCTCTCTCAGGATATCAGCCGCATCAGTGCCATTTCTCTTCAGGAAATCGCGGACCGCCCCGGCCACGATTTTCACATTTTGAGCGGCGTCGGTACTGAGACGCTTCTTCATCTCCAGCACGGCCATCTCGACCGGTCTGAGCCTCCGGTAGAGCGCGCGGTCAACCTGCCTGAGCACCAGGTCATGGAACTTCAGGACCATGTAATGACCATCATTCGCGACCATGTCGAGGATCAATCCCTTCAGGACGTCAGGAGACAGGGCACTGTTCGATGCGATAATTCTCTGCACCTGCTTTCCGTAACGTTCATACTTCCTTTCGAACTGGCCATTGATCAGCAGGTCCGCTATGATGTTGAGATTGAGCGCCGCAAGGCGGGGGTTAAGAAATCGGGCAAGCAGCTTTTCAAATTCGTAATAATCTGTAAAAGGCCCTTCGCGCAGGCGCCCGGCAATGCGCCGCGCAGGACCGCGGCCCGGGATGTTCAGGGTCAGACGGCCTGCTCCTCTGATCAGGTCGGCTACGAGCTCCTCCCTCCTTTCGGGCAGGGCCCTGAATTCACTGACAAAATTGTTCTCATCCAAGGCAGTACGGTTCATAATCATTATTACTCGCAATGCATAGCAGGAATACCGGTTCCTGATTGCTGTCATCCAACTATATACTCTTTTTGTTAAGATTCAATAACATTTTTCAACGCGTATCCATCCAGAGCGCTTCCGGGAGCATAAATTATTATTGACAGGGGCATTTTCATAAAAATCACTATTATTTTCAGGCCATACCAGCGAGGAGCGAAACGCCATGACTGACAATCCGAAGCGGGAACAGTGGGGATCAAAACTGGGATTCATTCTCGCGGCAGCCGGTTCAGCCGTGGGCCTGGGCAACATCTGGAAATTCCCCTACCTGGCGGGCGAAAACGGCGGCGCCGCCTTCGTCCTTGTTTACCTCGTCTGCATTGTAATCCTGGGCCTCCCCATAATGATCGCGGAGATTGTAATCGGCCGGCACACTGAAAAGGACCCGGTGGGCGCGTTCAAGATCATCGGGACCGGCCCCTGGTCCCTGGTGGGATATCTCGGGGTCGCGGCCGGCTTCTTCATCATGACCTACTACAGCGTCGTGGGCGGATGGACGATCGGCTACCTCGTGAAGTCGCTCAGCGGCGCCCTCTGCAGCATCACCAGCTCGGCGGATTCCGAACAGCTCTTCGCACGCTTCATCCAAAGCCCGTGGGAAATGATCCTGTACCACTTTCTCTTCATAGGCGCCACTGTGGGCGTGGTCATTTTCGGCGTTGCCGGCGGTATCGAACGCTTCAGCAAGATCATCATGCCGGTTCTTTTTATCCTTCTCATCATTCTCATCATCCGCGGCCTCACCCTGCCCGGGGCGGACGCGGGCATCAGGTTTTACCTGAACCCCGACTTTTCCAAGATAACCCCGAAAGTTATTATCGAGGCCCTGGGACAGTGCTTTTTCAGCCTGAGCCTCGGCATGGGAGCCATGATAACCTACGGAAGCTATCTTTCCCGGAAGGATAAAATCCTCAGTTCCTCCATCAAGATCGTCGGTATCGACTCAATCGTGGCCATCCTGTCCGGGCTGGCCATCTTTCCCGCGGTCTTCGCCGTCGGCATGACTCCGGAAAAGGGCCCGGGCCTTACCTTCAACATCCTGCCGGTGGTTTTTTCCCGGATGCCGTACGGGTTCGTTTTCGCCACGCTCTTCTTCCTCCTGCTCTTCATCGCCGCGCTAACCTCGGCCATATCCCTTGTCCAGGTCGTGGTTGCGTACGTCACTGATGAAAAGGGCTGGAGCCGGGCCAGGGCGGTCCTCACCGCGGGAGGCCTTATATTTCTGCTGGGCATCCCCGCGGCACTCTCTTTCGGCACGATGAAGGACGTCAAAATATTTTTCGGGAATACCTACTTCGACTTCATGGACATCCTGACCTCCATTTACATGCTCCCCATCGGCGGGTTACTGATCGCGGTCTGCCTCGGATATAAATACGGGCTCCACAACACGATGCACGAGCTTGACGCGGACACGAACAGCTTCTACCTGAAAGAGATATGGGCATTCACCATCAAGTACATCTCCCCGGTGATACTGCTGGCGATTATCCTCTATTTCGGCGTGTACAAGATGATCGTTCCGTGACCGGGTCCGGCTTCCCGCAAATTTCCAGGTTTTTAAATTTTTACTTGCATAATCTTAACCATCTGGTTAAGAAGGCCGAGTTTCGTTTTTTCCGTATAATGGTATCTTTTATTCCGAAAGAGGTCCTGCAGGTCTATGAACATAGCCCGACTTTCAATAAAACGCCCTATTCTCATCACCAGCATTGTCCTGACCCTGCTCTTTGTCGGCCTGATCGCCATGAATCGGCTCGGCATAGACATGTATCCCGACGTCCAGTTCCCCTATGTAATCGTGCAGACCATCTACGCAGGGTCCGCACCCGAGGAGATCGAAAACCTGATCACGAAGCCGGTAGAGGACGAGGTGAGCTCCATCTCTGGACTCAAGCGCGTTTCCTCCTATAACATGGAGAGCGTGTCCCTTGTCATCTGCGAGTTCAACCTCGAAGTTGACGTCAAATACGCCGAGCAGCAGGTCAAGGACAAGGTCGACCGGATACGAAGGAACCTTCCCGAGGACATAGAAGAGCCGCTCGTCCTGCGGTACGATCCGGCGGACATGCCGATCGCGCGCGTGGCCATTTCGGCAGACCTCTCGCCAACCGATTTGTATGACCTTGCGAAAGAAGAGATCAAGGTCGCGTTCCAGCAGGTGGACGGCGTTGCGTCGATCCAGATCCTCGGCGGACAGCGGCGCGAGATACAGGTGGAGCTTGACCGGAACAGGTTGAATGAGCACAGGCTGTCCGCTCTCGCGGTCGCAAACGCGATCAAGAACGCGGGCATGAACGTCCCGGTCGGAAAGCATGAAAAAGGGGCAAAGGAGACCGTGTTCAGGACCGTTTCCCAGTTTACCGATATCGACCAGATCGCAAACGCCGTAGTACAGTTCTCAGGCGACGTGGGCAACGTAATCACCGTCAAATCTCTTGGGGCTGTAAAAGACGGCTCTGCTGAAAAAACGACCGCCGGGTACCTGTACGCGCCGGTCAACGGCGGAAAGGTTGAAAAATCCGGCTTCTTCGGCAAAAAAATCAAAAAGGTCAAGCGTGAGATAAAACCATCCCTCTTCCTCGAGGTATACAAGCAGTCGGGCTCCAACACGGTCGCTGTCGTTGACGGGATCGTGAAGCGCATCGGCAAGCTCAACACGGAGATGAAAGACAGGGATGGCAGGCCGAAGATAAACCTGATATATGACGGGGCAAAGATAATCCGGATGAACCTGGATGAGGTCAAGGTCTCCATCCTGATCGGCATCGCGCTCGCCATTATCGTGGTATACCTGTTCCTGGGCAACCTTCGGTCAACCTTTATCACGGGGATCGCGCTCCCGAACAGCCTCCTCGGCGCGTTCATCCTCATGTACGTCATGGGGTTCACCATCAACGTCATCACCCTGCTGGCCCTGTCGCTGACGGTCGGCCTCCTCGTGGATGACGCCATCGTGGTGCGGGAAAACATCTTCCGAAAGCTTGAAGCAGGCATGTTGCCGGCCGAGGCCGCGGAAAAGGGGACCACCGAGGTCATGCTCGCGGTCATCGCCACCACCATGACGATCATGGCGGTGTTCCTGCCGATCGGATTCCTGAGCGGCATCGTGGGCCAGTTCTTCAAGCAGTTCGGCTTTACCATCGTGTTCGCCATGGCCATCAGCCTCTTTGACGCGCTCACGGTCGCCCCGTTCCTTTCCGCCTACTTCGCGGGCTCCGGCCACGTGGCGCAGAACGTCGTAATCCGGAACTTCGAGCGGTTCCAGGCGTGGCTTGAACGCTGGTACGGCAGAATCATCACGTACACCGTGGAGCATCCGATAAAAATACTCCTCATCACCAGCCTCGTATTTTTCCTGAGCATCGCGACGGCCCCCTTCATCAAGAAAAATTTCATGTCGTCGAGTGAATTCGGCGATTTCGCGATACAGATACAGATGCCGTCAGGCACGAGCATTGACGGCACGGCTGAAACGGCGCTCAAGCTTTCGAAACGGCTCATTGCCATTGCGCCGGAAATCAACACGATGTCGATTATCGCGGGCATGAACCAGATGCAAACAGAACAGGCGAACTTCGCATCACTCGGCCTCTCACTGGTCAATATGGACCAGCGCACCCGCACCGCGCCCGAGATCAAGACCGGGATCAGAAACATGATGAACAGGGAATTCGCCTATGCCAGGCCGAAGTTGATGGAATACAGCATGGGCATGACCTCGATGGCGCCCTTTATCCTGAACATCATCGGCAATGACCTCGACGTGATAAACGAATACTCTCAGAAGCTGCTCGCGGAGATCAAGAAGATACCCGACCTGACCGATGTGGACTCGAGCTCCGAGGAAGGCAAGCCTGAATTCCAGGTGATCCTGGATACGAGCAAGATGCAGGAGGTCGGCGTTCTCTCCGCCATTGCCGGCGCCGAACTGAGGTACCAGATCGCCGGCGAGGTGGTGGGCGAGCTCCATGCCAGGGGCCTCGAATACGACGTGCGTCTCCGCCTGAAGCCGGAACAGCGCGATTTGAAGTCGGCGTTCAACAGTACCAGGATTCCGAACCAGGCGTACCGCATGGTACCGCTTTCCGCCATAAGCAAGGGCGTTGTCAGGACCGGCCCCTCACGCATCCTCAGGAGCGACCGCACGCGCGTTGTGCAGATACAGGCGAACCTGGCGCCGAACGGCGCCATCGGTACCGCATCGGAGATCGCGACGAACATCCTGACAAAAAAGATGCCGCCCCCGAAGGGCGTGTCATACCTTTTCATCGGTCAGGCGGAGGACCTGAAGGACCTCATGGAGAACATGGTGCTTGCGATGATACTGGCGGTCGTGTTCATCTATTTCATTCTCGCCAGCCTGTATGAATCCTTCATCACGCCGGTCACGATCCTGTTCGCGCTCCCCCCGGCGCTCTCCGGCGCATTCCTTGCCCTGTTCCTCTTCGGCCAGCAGATGAACATGTTCAGCATGATCGGCATGATTATGCTGATGGGACTGGTCACCAAGAACTCGATTCTCCTTGTCGATTTCGCTCTTGAAGGATTCCGCTCGGGCCTGACGCGCAAGGAGGCCATCTATAAAGCGGGTATGATACGGCTCAGGCCGATCCTGATGACCACCTTCGCCATGCTGGCCGGCATGCTGCCGGTCGCGCTCGGTATCGGCGAGGTTTCGAAATTCAGGATGGCGATGGGTATCGCGATCATAGGCGGCCTGGTCCTCTCGACCTTCCTGACCTTGGTCGTGGTGCCGGCCATATTCGAGTACATCGACATATTCCGCGAATGGATCGAAAGCAAGTTCAGGCCCGAATACAAATTGGAGCTTGAGGAAAACGGCATTGCCATTCTCGAGGAGACGGACGAGGTCCCCGAGGGAGAGCCCGCGCGAATCACCATCAACCCGGACAGGAAGCCCCGCAACGGTGACTACCCGGGCGCCAAAAAGAACCGTACTAAAAAGAAAAAACGGTAACGACGGTTTGTTCCTGAGCAGAGGCCGTTCAATAGACTTGTGATGTTCTGCGTTCCGGATATATCGGGACGCAGAACAATGAATCCCTTTAATTGAATTCTCTTATTGGCATAAAAAGAAAATTTTTCTTGATAAAAAAACCTCCCTCCCCGATAGTGCTATCCAAAATAGGGATATCCGGCCCCTCGGAAATTCGGATTATTATCAAAAGCACTGTGCAACATCCGATGCCACGGCCCTGGAATAATCCTTTGATTTTGCTCTGAACAGTACAAATTCCTTTTTTGTTGCGTTATTTCTCTCTTAACAGAAGAGGCGCATGTTGCGCCTATCGTGCGGGGCACCGTGCAGAACTAGTGGTCATATAGAACGTGCATTGCTCGTTTATGCAAATGGAAGGGATTGTACACATAAAAAAACTACCTTAATCACAACAGGAGGAAGGATCAATGTCTAATGAAAAAGTAATGAATCGATGGCTCGTCGTTGTCGGCGCCATTCTGATTCAGCTGGCTCTGGGTGCCATTTACGCATGGTCAGTCTTTACGCCAAAACTTACCGCTGCTGACGGAGCCTATCAATTTACAGCCGGTCAGGCGGCGTGGATATTCTCAGCAGGACTTTTCTTTTTCGCTCTGGTCATGATCTGGGCCGGCAGACAGCTGGCGACCATCGGTCCGAGAAAGCTTGCCATGGCAGGCGGCCTGGTACTGGGCCTCGGATATATTCTTGCCGGATTCTTCGGCAGCAGTTTTACCTCCCAGCTTATCTTTATCGGCATAATCGGCGGTTCAGGCATAGGCCTTGCGTATGTCGTTCCGATCGCTGTCGGCGTCAAATGGTTCCCCGATAAAAAAGGGATGCTGACCGGTCTCGCGGTTGCGGGCTTTGGCTTCGGAGCAACCATCTGGGTCAAATGGGCCGGCTCATGGGGCGGCGGCCTCCTCAACAACCTCAGCCTGGCCGGACTCGACGGCATCAGGAGCGTTTTCCTCCTCTACGGCATCATCTTCGCCGCAATGGTACTCATCGGCAGCTTTGTTATGGTGGATCCTCCTGCGGGATGGCTCCCTGAAGGATATACCCCGCCGGCGGCCGGCGCCGCCAAGGCAACGGGCACGGTTAATTTTGAGACCAACGAAATGTTGAAGACCCCGCAGTATTTCATGCTCATCATAACCTTCATATTCTCGGCCCTCGCCGGCCTGATGGTCATATACTGCATCAAGCTTTTCGGTATCGATGCGCTGACCTATTCAAAACTCCAGACACTGGATCCGGCAAACGAGAACTTCAAGGATACGGTGGCATGGGCGAGCAATATCGCCGGAACCGCCATGGCCTTCTACGCCATAACGAACGGGCTCGGGCGGATCGCATGGGGTATGATATCGGACAAAATCGGCCGGAAGGTCTCCCTGTTTCTGATGTGCCTCCTGCAGGGCATCATCATGCTGGCATTCTACAAGCTCGGCGCTACGGAAGCCGGCCTGATCATAGCTGCCTGCATTATCGGTTTTAACTTTGGCGGCAACTTCGCGCTCTTTCCCGCCGCGACCGCCGACTTCTTCGGCAACGCCACTGTCGGCAAAAACTACGGATTCGTTTTCTTCGGGTACGGCATTGCCGGTATAGTTGGCCCGCAGATCGCCGGTATTTTTAAAGACGCGGCAAAGGGTGCCACCGATCCTTCAGCATGGGTCACCCCGTTTATCATTGCCGGGGCTGCATGTCTCGCCGGCGCGGTTATCATGCTGATCGCGAAAGCACCAAAAAAATAACAGTCATTGCATCAAATTTGATTTTATAAAAAAGCCGGCTAACAGCCGGCTTTTTTTATCGTGTTACTACCGTCATTCAAGCACTCGTTGCACGATCACCGACAGCTCCCGCGCAAGATACGGCTTGCTCGCGAATTCCCTGATCCCCGCGGCCTGGGCCCGCTCTTTTGCTTCATCGTCGAGCATTCCTGACGACAGAATCGCTCTCACCCCGGGATCGATCGCTTTCAGTTCCCGGTAAACGTCGATCCCGCTCATGCCCTGCATCGACAGGTCGATGATTACGGCTGATATCTCCGCATGGCGTTCCCTGAAGATGCCAATCCCCTCAGCCGGCGTGTTTGCGGTGAGGACCGAGTACCCTGTCTGTTCCAGGAATCCCCTGGTAATATTAAGAACCATCTGCTCGTCGTCAATCACGAGAATCGTTCCCGTTCCCCGCACGACATCCGCCGCATCCCCGACGATACTCTGCCGAATAGCACGCGACTCGCTCAACGGAAAAAAGAGAGTGAACAGCGACCCCTTGCCCGGTTCAGAATAGACCCTGACAATGCCCTTGTGGTTCTTGATGATATTGTAGGATATCGCGAGGCCGAGGCCGGATCCCGTGTCCGGCGCCTTTTTGGTGAAAAATGGATCAAAAATGCGCGGGATGGTATCGCTGTCCATGCCGACCCCCGTGTCGCTGATCTTTATCCTGACCCAGGATTTAAGGACCCGGTCATCACCCTCCTCTTTATCCACCGGTGAATCGGGCCCGGTCGTATCGACCCTGACAGACAGCACTCCACCCTCCAGCTCGCCGGGCCCGCGCATAATGGTCATGGCGTGCGAGGAGTTGATGCAGAGGTTCAGAAGCACCTGGCTGATCTGTCCCATGTCCCCCATGATGACCGGCCTGTCCGGAGATGTTTTAAAATCAAGGGCGATCGATTTGGGCAGGCTGTTTTTACAGATATCCAGGGTATGATTGACCGCCTCGTTGATATCAACCGGCGCCTGACGCACCGCCTGCTTCCTGGAAAGGGCAAGCAGGTCCCTGATGATGTCAACCGAGCGTTTCGACGATTCAATTCCCATGGCAATATACCGCTCGATTTTCTCCCGCTCTGCAAGCTTCTCGTTTTTCATCATCAAACCGAGAAGATCGAAGCTGCCGAGTATGCCCGTCAGTATATTGTTGAAATCGTGGGCCAGTCCCCCGGCAAGCGTGCCGATCGCCTCCATCTTCTGCGCCTGGGCAAGCTGCTCCTGAATCTTCTCCTTTTCCCGCAGGGCCCTGACACGATCGCTCACATCCCGAGTCACCCCCACCAGGCCGATCGGCCTTCCCGATTCATCGCGTATAAACGAGACCCTGATTTCCACGTCAAAGAGCGAGCCATCCTTGCGCCGGTGCTTGAGCTGCAGCACGATGTAACGGTCCCTCTCCGGATCCGGCAGCGCTTCAATCTTCAGCTGCTCCTCATAAATTCTCCTGACCTTTTTCATCGCGTCGCTCGTATGGATCGCCTCTATGGGCAGGGTCAGGGCCTCCTCTACCGTGTAGCCGTACATCTCATAGACTGATGGGCTGACGTAGAGGGTCTTGAAATTCAAGTCCAGCGACCATATCATGTCGCTGATGTTGTCGGCAAGAAGTCGGTAGCGAGTTTCGCTCTTCTCGAGCTCAAGGGTATAGCGACGGAGCTCCCGGGTCCGCTCCACCACCAGGTCTTCAAGGTTGTCCCGGTGCTTTCTCAGCTCCTCTTCGGTCGACCTGCGCACCACCATTTCGTCCGTGAGCCGGAAGTTCATTTCCTCAACCACGCTTTTCGCCGCGGAGAGCCGTTCTTTTTCCGTCAGGAGAAGACTCCGTTCATTCTCAATGGTGACCTTGAACTTTTCGCCCATTGACTCGTAGAGATAGGTGAAGAGGGTAATCATAAGCATGGAAATCAGATGCCGCGACACATACTCGGAGGAATAATCCCATACGCTGTCAATGGAAAACGGGTTTAAAAAAAGAAATACGGTCGACCCCGCCATTATTCCTGTCCAGAAAAGGCCCTCGCGGCGCCCGGTCATAAAAAAGGCAAACAGGGGAAACGTGAGGACCCAGATGCTTGCATATCCCGCGACCGCTCCGGTTTTGATCCAGTAAAAAAGCAGGCATATCAGCATTACAATAACAAAGCGATAGATGCCAAGTGGATTTTTCATGAATCTGTGAACGGCAATAACGCAGCACAATACTGCTGCGATGGCGATGTCAATTGCTCCAAAATGATAAACACCGTTTTTTAGATGTATGATTCCGAACAGGGTCATCGGGAGAATAATGAGGAATAGAAAAAGCACGAACAGGCGCTTCCTCCCGCGGTCCTCGACGCTGTCATAACCGGGCGGCAGCAGTATGCCCGCAATGGATCGTACGATTCGCTTGATGGTGAAAGGCATAATATTAAATGATAGCATGAGCGGCATGAAAAGGCAATGATTATTTCGGTCCCAGGCCTGTGTCCTGCATCCGCGGCAGAAAAACGCAAAAAATGATGATTGACATTGGGGCGTTCCACTGTCATTGTTTTACAGTCAGCCGGATCCGCAAGTAACCTGTTTAAATCTGGAGGCAACCATGCGCAGTAAGATCATTATAGCTGCTTCAGCTGTCATCATCATTATAATTGCTGTCATCCTGCTCACGATACTATCCCCGATTGACCCGGTTTCATACCACCCTCCCCGGAAACCGGCCATGACCGGCGTCCTTTCGCCGAACAGCCTGCTTGATAATGTCAACATCATTGCAGCAGGAAAGGTGGACGGGCCCGAGGATCTTGCGTTTGACAAACAAGGCAGACTCTACACCGGCACCGCGGACGGCGCCATAATCAGAATAACGACTGACGGCGCGGCCGAAGCATTTGCGAAAACCGGCGGCCGCGTGCTGGGCCTCAGGTTTGATCCCCTGGGGAACTTAATCGTATGCGACGCATACCAGGGCCTTCTTTCAATTGATAAAAACGGCTCAATAACGACGCTGGCTACCGCTGCTGAAGGGGTGAAATTCAAGACCACCGATGCGCTCGATATCTCCCGGGACGGCACCATCTACTTTACCGACGGTTCGGACAAATTTTTTCTCGATGACTTCCTGCTCGACATGATGGAAGCCCGGCCCCACGGCAGATTCATGCGCTTTGATCCAGCGACGAAGAAGGTCACGGTGCTGCTCCGGGGGCTCTGCTTCGCCAACGGCGTGGCCCTCTCACAAAACGAAGAATTTGTCCTGATCAACGACACGTTCCGCTACCGGGTGATGCGCTACTGGCTGAAGGGCCCGAAGGCCGGAACGAGCGACATCTTCATCGAAAACCTTCCCGGCATGCCTGACAATATCTCATCGAACGGCGCGGGAACATTCTGGCTCGCGTTATTCACGACCCGAAACGACGTTCTTGACCTGGTCCATCGGTTCCCGCTTATTAAAAAGCTCGCCGGAAGCCTCCCGCATTTCCTCTGGGCGAGATCCGCGAAGCATGGCTTCGTCGTGTCCCTGGACGAGCGGGGTAAGATTACCGGCTCCCTTCAGGACTCTGACGGATCCACCCTGTATAACATCACTTCGGCAGTGGAACACGGCGGCCACCTGTATCTGGGCAGCCTCACCGCGGACCGGATCGGCAGGTACCGTCTGGAGAGATAATTCGTGTGTCCTTGATCACCGAAGGGTCTCGATTTAAAACCGGTCTCCCGCAGCCAGTTCCTACGCCAGCACGAATTTCATGATAAACATGATGATGCCGGAAAGAAGCATCAGCATTCCGCAAATAATAAAAAGCGGCCTGTACCGGGGATTTATATTGCGAACAAGGCTCGTTACCAGTATAAGCGATCCGACCAGTATGTTGAATGCGACAAAGGCATGGTCCTTGTAGTTCTTTATCTCCGGAGTGATGAATCTGCCGAGAAGAATGGCCGCCACCACGGTCCCGACGATCATCAGCATTGTCATCCTGTTCTTTTTCAAAGGCAGCACCTCGCCACGTAATGTTTACATATTATAATTGTGCCACAGGCACGGCTCGCGTCAATGATAAAACGCCAACCGGCCCGGCGATTGGAGGAGCGGGCCACGCATGGCTGGCGGCTATTCCCATCGCAGCGCATCAATCGGATTCAGGCGTGACGCCTGCACCGCGGGCCAGAGCCCGAATCCGATCCCGATAAGCACCGACACGAAGGTGGAGAGGATAATCGCCGACACGGATATCTTCACGGACCACTGCGCGAATATTGAAATGAGGAATGATATGGATGTCCCCAGGATGATGCCGAAGAGCCCGCCCGCCAGGGTGAGAAGGGAAGACTCGATCAGGAACTGGACCAGTATGTCCCTGCGCCGCGCGCCGATCGCCTTGCGCAGGCCGATCTCCTTGATGCGTTCCTTGACCGAAACCAGCATGATGTTCATGATGCCGATCCCGCCCACGATCAGCGAAATCGCCGCCACGATCCCCAGGAGGGTGCTCATGGTCCCGGTTGTCTGAGACATCATCTCCCGCATCTCAGACATGTCCCGTACGGAAAATGATTCCTCGTCGTCCGGCCTGAGGCGGTGCCGGCTTATTATCAGCTCCCTGATCGACGTGATGGCGTCATCAATCATCGACGGGTCACGGATCTCCACGTCTATGGCGTCAACATATTCCTTGCCGAGCACCCGGTACATCGCAGTGGTTATCGGGATGACGGCGACATCATCCTGGTCATGGAAGGAGACCCCCTTGACCGGCAGGATTCCGATGACCTTGAAATTGATCCGGTTGATTTTTATCGTCTGGCCCACCGGGTTCCTGGTCCCGAAAAGGTTTTTCACGACCGTGGCGCCGACAACCGCGACCTTCTGCCGCGAGCGCAGCTCGAGGTCAGTGAAAAATCGGCCGCTGATCGGCACCGCGGATTTTATCCGCGCGTACTCCACACCGGCTCCGTAGATCTGGGTATTCCAGTTGTTGCTTCCGTAGACGACCTGCGCCCTGCCGCTGACCATGGGGGAAACCCGCCTTACCGCATCCAGCCGGGACATCGCGTCCGCGTCCTCCATGGTGATTCGCGTGACCGCGCCGGACTCCAGCGCGACGGGGCCCCTCCTGAACGAGCCGGGCCGCACCGACAGGGTATTCGATCCAAGCGAGCTCAGGCTCTGCGTGATCGAATCCTTCGCCCCCTCGCCGATCGCGATCATGGAAATCACCGCAGCCACGCCGATGAGGATCCCCAGGATCGAAAGCATCGAGCGGAGCTTGTGTGAAACGATCGATGAAACCGCCTGGCGCAGAAAATCGATGAATTCAGCGGTACCGAACGAGGAACGTTCCCGCTCCAGGATCTTGTTTATGGAAAGGCGCTCCCGGCGCGCCGCTGCTTTCTTCTTTTTGCCGGCCGTTCTGTCCGAAATTATCGCGCCGTCCCTCATGGTGATTATCCTCTTTGCGCGCCTGGCTATTTCATTCTCATGCGTGACCATAATGACGGTGATGCCTGAATTGTTCAGGTCTTCGAGGAGACCCATGATCTCGGCCTCGCTCCTGGTATCGAGGTTGCCGGTCGGTTCGTCAGCGAACAGTATCATCGGCCGGTTCACCAGGGCTCGCGCGATCGCGACCCGCTGCTGCTCGCCGCCGGAAAGCTCGTTGGGATAATGGCCCTCCCGGTGAGAGAGCATGACCTGTCGGAGCCTTTCCGCCGCCTCGCCCCGATAGTCACGCCTGCCCGCGTAGACCATGGGAAGCCCGACATTCTCGGTGGAATTCATGCGGGGAAGAAGATTGAACTGCTGGAACACAAATCCCGCTATCCGGTTCCTCAGCAGGGAAAGATCGTCGTCGTCAAGCCCCGTTATGTCTTCGCCCATCAGACAGTATGAGCCGGATTCCGGCTTGTCCAGAAGCCCGAGGATATTCAGCATCGTGGACTTCCCGGAGCCTGAATGCCCCATAATCGCGACGAACTCGCCCTCCTCTATCCTGAGCGATACGTTCGCCAGGGCGCGCACCTGTACCTTTCCGGTATCGTATATCTTCGATACGTTCCTCAGCTCGATCATCGGCTATTTGGTCCTTTTCCTCTGCGGCATGAAGGGGTTTTTGCTGTTCTTCGCCTCGAGCGATACGCCGTTTGCCATCACCGCGACCCGCTCTCCGGCGGTTATGCCTGTAATAATTTCGATATTCTGCTCATCCGCCATCCCCACCCTCACCTGACGCTTCACCGGTTTGCCGGATGTCCCGTTAAGAACAAGAACGTAACTTGTATCGCCGTCTGTAATGACAGCATCATTCGGGAGCAGGATCGCATTCTCCTTGGCCTTCTCTATGATACTCACGTCAGCGGTCATGCCTGATCGGTACATGTCCGGAACCCGGTCCGGAACGATGTTCACCTCGTACATGGTTACGTTGTTCACCGTTTTCGATTCAAATCCGATCATATCCACCCTGCCGTCCACCTTCACCTCGGGGTACGCATCAAGGTTGATGGACACGCGCTGGCCCTTCTTAACCCTTCCGATGTCCGTCTCGTCAACTTCCGCCCTGACGATCAGCCTGTCCGAAAGGACCAGTATCGGCGTCGCCGTCGATAACGACTGGCCCGGCTCTATGTCCCGCACAATGACCGTGCCATTGATGGGCGCCACGATCGGTATCTCCTTCATGACCCCCTCCCAGTATCTCACCGATTCAGCGCCTTGCGAGCGGGCCGCGTCTATCAGCGCCGCACGCTCCGTCGAGCTCATCCAGCCGAGTATCTGGCCGGTCCTGACCGCCTGACCCTCCTGTACGAGGACGCGCTCCATCCTCCCGTTGATCTGCGGCTTGATCTCGAGCCGGTTATACGGAAGGACCGTTCCGGTCGCCGATATTGTCACGCGGATATCGCCACGAATCGGCTTAACGATGCGTGCAACCTCCGTATCGCGATCCGGACTTCTGCTTACTATCAGGACCGCCGCCGCGATCGCAGCCGCTGCCGCAAGGATAATCACGACCGTCTTTTTCCTATTGATCATATGCCAGCGTCTCCCCTCTTGCCTGCAGCCATTGCGCTTCAGTCACCGACTGGTTGGCCAGAGCGTTCAGGTAGCTTTTTTTCATCTGAGAAAGCGAGTCCTCAATAATAATCCAGTTGTCAAAAGTCAGCAGGCCCAGCGAATACTGCGCCTCTGATATCCGCGACCGTTCGATGGCGGCATCAAGGAACTTGCGCTGGACCGCCACGCTGTCGCTGGCGTTCTGCCAGCTGTTCCAGTATTCCTCCAGGGTCATCACGACCTGCTGGTGCGCGCTTGTTTCATCGTCCTTCACCTTCCTGGTCTGTGACTGTGCCTTGTCGAGGTTGTAATAGCTTTTCCCGCCGCTGAATAGCGGCATGGTGGCCTGGACACCTGCCGACAGGTTCAACCCGTTCGACCTGTTCACGCTTGTCATCCCGTCCAACAATGATTTCGACCTGTCCGCGCCGGCAGTGACGCTGATGACCGGAAAAAATTCGGCTATCTTCGATTTTTCGCTGTAGCGGGCGGTCTCTCCCTGGCTTTTCAGGAGCAGGACTGCTGGATGCGTTGCCGCGATTGCTTCGAATTCAGGCTTTTCAGTATCATGCGGTTGATACTCAAGCTTCCCGGCAGCTCGTATCGGCTTGAGGGCGTCAATCCCCATCTGCTTCAGGAGTCCTCTCCGGGCGACCGTCAGATCGCGCTCGGCCTGCACCACCCCCAGACGGGCGCTGGCGAGGTTCGCCTCGGCGTTCAGGAGCGAACCCCGGTGCTCGCGCCCTGCCCTGAAGCGCATCCTCACCAGGTCCAGGTTCTGTTTCGATCGCTCCGCGATCTCCTTCGATATCTGTATTGAATCCTGCGCCTTGAGGAGTTCGATGAAGGCAACCCTGAGGTTAAGCCTTATCTGCGACGAAGTCTTTGCGTGGCTGTACCGGGCTTCGTTCACCTGGCTCGATGCCGCCCTGATGTCATAGACGGTTTTCATGCCGTCAAATACGAGCTGTCTACCCTCGATGCCGTACGAAAGCGATTCCGATTGCGATGTCGTTTTTCTTCCGAGGAGGTCATTCCTGATCGCGGACTCAATCTCGGAGGTTGATTTCATTTTGCTGATTTTAAGCCTCTCCAACTCGCTCCGGCTCTCCGCACGCGAGACGCCGACCCCCAGCGACGCGCTCACCTGGGGGAGGTAGGCGCTTCGCGCGATTCCGACATTCGCCCTGCTCTGCCGTATCAGCTCCCGGGACGACCTGAGCTCGGGATTGTTTGCGATCGCGTACGAGACGCACTCGTCCCATGTCATTACTTCTTCCGCATAGGCCGCCGGAGCAGCCGTGAGGCCCGCCGCCACGATGGGGGCAAGCACGAAATATTTCATTTTCATGGCTCGTCCATCTTTCATGGTATATGCATCTCTAGAACTACCCGGACAAATAATCAACAGATTTCGAGTCTTATCGTTTTATATTATGACCCGATTTTTTACAACATGGATCCATTTTTTATCGTGACATGCGTTGATATACTGATTAATTGTTGGAAAAAGGATCTGTGCTGCGCATTACCATCCGGGTATTAAGCGTTTTTGCCCGTGTTCTGCAGGTGGCGAGTCTTATCAACGCGCGATAAAACTCCTGAGATTGACTCTTCGCATATCCGACTTAAATAAAAAAGCCCGGCCTGCAAGCCGGGCTTCCATGAATAATCATCACATGTGATTAGCTGACGGTTCGGACCTGAACGGCCCGAGGTCCTTTTTCGCTATTTTCAATTTCGAACTCAACCCTGTCGCCTTCATTTAAAGTCTTGAAGCCGTTGCCAACAATGCCGGTGTGATGAACAAAGAGATCTGCTCCACCGTCTTGCGAAAGGAACCCGAAGCCCTTTTTCTCATTGAACCATTTGACTGTGCCTTTAGGCATAAAAAAAACTCCTGTAAGTAATAAGTAGTGCGGGTTAGACCCGATGAATACTCTTCACATTCCGCAATTTTTACTCTGATGTTTTTTTAACACGGGTAAGAAAATTGAAGATGTTTACGAAGATATTCAACTTTGTTTATCTACGTCCCCATACATTAATTGTCAATTACAAATTTTATTTTTCATCTATTTTTTTATATAATTTTTATAAAATGTTTAATTTAATTACAGCATCCCTCCAGATTGCCTGCAGTTCCCTATTCCATACCGGATGAGTAAATGCTTTTCCTCTCCATTCTGCACCATTTTGTATATCATTCTCCAACTTTTTCCATGCCCTCCTGTAATCGAATTCCCGCCATAATGTCCCGGCTTTAAAGATGAATTCGGAAATCCCCAGTTCCATAAGGCGGTCAAATCCATTCCGGTAATCGAATTCCTTCCAGTGGGCTCCGGCGTAGAAAATATACTCTGCGCTCCCGAGCTCCATGAGGAGTTCGAACCCCCGCCCGTAGTTAAAGACCTTCCATTCCTGGCCTGCATAATATACGTAGCGCGCTTTTCCTGAAGCCGCAAGGGCATCGAGCCCGCGCTGATGGTCAAAATTTTTCCAGAACCTTCCGGCTCGATAGACGTATTCGGGGTCAGCAATGCCAAAGAGGGCATTCATGCCCGCAGTGTAATCAAACTTATTCCAGAATATTCCCGCCTTGTGTATAAACTCCGGGTCGCCCAGCATGATCAGGCGCTCCAGTCCGGCGGCATAATCGAAGCTCCGCCAGTCGCGTCCGGCGCGAAATATATATTCCGGATCCCCGGTATTTAGAATAGCGATTACAGCAGCATCAAAGTCAACATCGGTCTGCTCCACACCCGCCCGCCACAATCTCTCTGCAGCGTGTCTGTCGATTTCTTTCTGCATGACCTTTGATCCCATTATCACCCTCGGTTATGGCGCGCTACGGTGCAGCTCCGATCTTCACCGCCCTGCCGAAGAGCGGGTAAAAGGGCTCGTGCCGCCCCTGTGAAATGACCCATACCGTCGGGCTATATCGCTTCAACCGTTCGATATCGTAGATTTGCCCGTCCGTAATAACCACCAGCATCTCGCGATGCCCTTTCATGTACCGGTTGAAAAGCGGCGCAAACAAGGTCGTGCCGCCGCTTCCGGTTCGTATCCGCTTCCAATCATCCTTCCGGTATACGAACGTTCGGCCGTCAGCATGAGAGGGAGCCAGGACGCCATCGCGATACTCAGGAACGAAAAGGTCCTCGTCAAGGCACACCAGGTTGATGCGGTATCTCCCCATGAGCTGCTCTATTACGCCGAATGCCTCCTCGATATCGGATGGCGTCATCACCATCGAACCGGAGACATCAACCGCCACCGTAAGGACCTCCTGTTCCCTGAAGACCCTCCCCGGCGCGTAAATACCGCCCCCGAAATGACGACGGCTGAACCTTCCGTAGGAATACGTCCATTCACTCGACTGCGCCGAATAATCTATAATGCTCTTCAGGAGATGCCGCCATGAGGAGATATCGGATTCCCGCGCCCTCGCAATGATGCCGCATATATCCTGACACGCCCGCTCCTGCGAAAATTCCGAGTCCCTCCCCGCCATGCTGACAAGAGCCGACTTCCGGGCGTCGAGATCCATGAGTTCGACGCGATCAAGATAGAGATGGATGCCGGTAGGTATAATTTGATCGAGATCGTCGATAAAGACAAGCCCCTCCCTGCCGTTAAAGCGTATGACGTCCATACCACTTTTCCGCTCCGTGCCGGCCGGATTGAAGGCCGCGGATACAGCTTCCAGATTCGAAAGGGTTTCGTCCGCGGCCCGGTCAGTTGCGGGAAGAGTATAATCGCCGTTTACCGTAACACCGGCGCCATTTCTCTGCCGAAATTTCAGCCAACGGTATAATTCCTCCCACGTGGGATCTGTTACGCCCGTTTCCCTGGCGTATACCCCGGGGATGAGCGGCAGGCCCGGGGGAAGGACCAGCGCCGCAGCTGTACACTGTCTGTCCTTCCGTGAAAAAAAATCCTTCCGGGCGCCGGTGATATAGCTGTTTATAACCATGTCCTGCGCAAGGTTCTGGAGGTAGAGGTCTTCGGCCCGGTACGTCCGGTGATCGTGATTCAGGACGACATGGAGCATCTCGTGGACCAGGAGGCCAATCAGCTCCTCATCCGACATCCCGTCGATAAAATCCGCATTGTAATAGAGGACAGGCCGTGCGTTAAGGACTGAGAGAGCAATCGTGGGAATGGAATTCTCATTATGAAACCCGACGCCCTGGTAAAAATAAGATACGAACCTGCTCTGACGCCAGAGAGTCCCGAGGACAGCGTCAATCCTGCGGTCCATCATCCGCCCCGATGATTGCGCTGAATTTTTCAAGAAGGCCCTTCTGCAGCTCCCTGTCAGGGATAAGGGCGATCGCGGCCGGCACCTGCGAAAATATGCCGCAGTCCCTGAGGAGCAGGTAGAAAAACGCGAGTCTCGTATCCGCACGCGCCGCCCCGATAAAGAGAAGGAGATGGGCGAGCTCCCTCATCTCTTCCGCGTCCGGTTTCCCCTCGTCTGCCAGCCTGCGATCGCGGAGAATCCTGACCGCTCCTGAGAGCGCCCAGAGAACATCCTCGGCCGGTATCGCTCCTCCCGACATAGCTGCAAGCTTATCGCTATCGCCCGCCAGCACTTCGGCGGTGCTGAGCATACGCGGCGCCATAAGCTGCCCGATGAAATCGGCACCCGCGACTGCGCCGATCAGGGAATATATAACGCTCACCAGTGTCCCGCCCGGATTCGCTACGAAATATGACAGAAGCGCTTCCTCGGTATCAGCGCCGTACGACCCGACGATCGCCTTTGAGACCTGGTGCCACCCGCGCGGATTCGGATTGATGTTGATCTCATCCCACAGACGTTCGGGAAAGAGCGATATATAGCGTATTATCGACGGGTGAATATTCTCGCGCTCGGCCCAGGCAAGCCATTCGCGCGCATCCGGCCTGAGCTGAAACACCGCCAGCCTGCCGTCAAGGGCTGAATCGTCAAATTCGGTAATCGTAGTGTCGTCATCTCCTCCCAGGTTGCCCGCAAGCACTATCATGGTACGATCCGGCAGAGAATGCTCGCCGCACATCTTCTCGGTGATTATCTGAAAAAGAGTCTGAATCACCGTGGGGTGTGCGCGGTTGGATTCGTCTAGAAACCATGCTATGCCGGCGAACCCGTCCGGCACCTTTTCCGGCGGGATAAACTTGGGGCGGTAGTAGACCATGCGCCGTTCTTTCGGATCGGGCACCGGGTATCCGCCGAGGTCGACATTCTCCTTGAAGGCGAGCCTGGTATCGATGAAATAGAACCCTTTTCGCCCGGCCGCCTGACGCACAATGGCTGATTTGCCGATACCGGGATGACCCACTATCTTGAGAGCATAGTTTAAACACGCACCCCCTTCAAAATATTTGTCCAGTATCTCACTTAGCTCTGTGGCTGTAACGACAACCGGCTTCTTTCTCATGGCTGATTTCTCCCTGTGCTCTGCACGAGCAATTCACTGAAAACATTTGCCACCCGCTTCATGTGTGCTATAATCACCTCATCACTTCTCCCTTCGAGCTTCCGGAAGGTTACCAGAATTCCGTTCAGCATCGCAAAGAAATAATGCGCCAGTATCCTGCTGTTTCCTTCATAGCCCATTTTCTTAAACACTGTCTCAAAGACAGCGAAACCGCGCCTGACAACGTCGTTCAATTTTTCGAAAGATTCCGGGTTGAGGCTTCCCACGGTCATAAAGATAACCATCATCCTGAAATAGGAATCGTGCGATGAAATAAAGTCAATAAACGCTTCAATAACCCGTTTGAGCCCCTGGTCCGGCTGATCAGCATTATCCAGCATTTTTTCCATCTCATCAATCAGCCTGTTGCTGTCGCGAACAGTAGCCTCGACAAATAATAATTCTTGATTAGGAAAATATGTATATAATGATGAAGGCGCTATTCCTGCTTCAACAGCGATCTCCCGCATACTGACTTTATTAAAGGGTTTTGCAGAAAAAACCTGCTCGGCAGCATCTATTATAAGATTTTTCCTTTCTTCACGCTCTCTTGTTTTCAGCTGTGACATAGTATTTTTAATTTTCATGATAATACCTATTTATTTTGTTCATCTATAAAACATTATAATAAAACCTATGAAAATTTCAAGAATTTTTTCGAATTCCGTTTGACATTTCGAACACTGTTCAACATATTGATAGTAGTTCATATATTAACAATAAGCGATGATATGTATATAATTTATCCAGGAGAGCAATATGATATTATTAAATCCACACAAGCATGAAAGGAAATATAAGGATGACAGATCAAGAGAGATCATGCTCAAGACGATCGAATTCTTCGAAAATAAAGGGCTCAAGCAGATCAAAAAAGACTGGCACGAAAAAAAATGGAATTATGACTTCGTCGAATTTCTTAAAGAAAACAAAATCTTCGCAACGCTGATGACCCCGTCGGGCTATGGCGCGCCCGATTCGCGCTGGGATACCTATCGCAACTGCGAATTTTCAGAGATCACCGCATTCTACGGCATAACGTACTGGTACACATGGCAGGTATCGATGCTGGGTCTCTGCCCTGTATGGAATGGGTCGAATGAGGAGGTAAAGCACAAAACAGCAAAGCTTTTACAGGAGGGCGGCGTGTTCGCATTCGGGCTTTCCGAGAAAGAGCACGGCGCTGATATCTATTCGAGCGACATGATGCTCTACCCTAATCCGGACGGCTCCTATCGCGCAAACGGTGATAAATATTATATCGGCAACGGCAACGAGGCCGCCCTCGTATCGACATTCGGCAAGATGGCCGATACCGGGGACTATGTCTTTTTCACCGTCGACTCGAAGCATGAGAAGTACGAATGCGTACGCAACGTGGTCAACGAGCAGAACTATGTGGCTGAATACGCACTGCACGACTACCCTATCACCGAAGCGGATATAACAGAGAGAGGTCCCAAGGCGTGGGACGATATGCTGAACACCATCAATGTGTGCAAGTTCAATCTGGGATGGGGCGCCATCGGCCTCTGCACGCACGCGCTCTATGAATCGATCGACCATGCGGCGAACCGCAACGTATATGGAAAGTTCGTAACTGATTTCCCGCACGTAAAGCGCCTTTTCATGGACGCCTACTGCAAGCTCGTGGCAATGAAGCTCTTCGCCGAACGCGCGAGCGACTACATGCGAGCGGCAGGTCCCGATGATCGACGCTACCTCCTTTACAACCCGATGGTAAAGATGAAGGTCACCCGCGAAGGCGAGGAGGTGATGAACCTCCTGCATGACATAATCGCGGCAAAGGGCTTCGAAAACGAGCCATTCTTCGAGATCGCCAAGCACGAGCTCCCCATGCTCCCGAAGCTCGAAGGGACGGTTCACGTGAACATGGCCCTCATCGTCAAGTTCATGGCCAATTACTTCTTCAATCCGAAGGCGTATCCGGAAGTCCCCCGGAGGGACGACCTCGTAAACGATGAATTTCTGTTCCGCCAGGGCCCGACAAAGGGCCTGGGCAAGATACAGTTCCATGACTACAATATCGCCTACAACTCTGTGGACCTGCCCAACGTGAACATCTTCAAGGAACAGATTGGACTGTTCAAGGAATTTCTCGTAAAAGCGGGGCCCGACAAAGGGCAGTCGGTTGATATCGATTATCTCCTCGCACTGGGTGAGATACTGACACTTGTTGCTTACGGCCAGCTCATCATAGAGAGCAGGAAGTTCATCCCCGTGGAAGACGACCTCCTGGAAGAGATTTTCGACTTTATGGTGCGTGATTTTTCCAAGTACGCGCTCACCATCCACATGAAGCCTTCGAACAACGACCAGCAGAAAGAGCTTTCCCTCAAGATCGTCAGAACGCCGATACCCAATCCGGCTCGCTTTGAAAAGACATTCAATGAGCACGTATATGCCCTGAAGGGCGCGTACAAGATGAAGGATCAGAATTTTTAACACGCCGGAGGATAGCCATGGAAAATATTTTATTAAACCCCAAAAAAATCGTCGCCACCTACGCCGACGAGGAAACCAGGCAGATCATGCTCAAAACCATCGATTTCTTCGAGGGCCGGGGCCTCAAAAAAATGAAGGATGACTTTCACGCATGCAGGTGGTACTCAGAGTTTCTCGACTTCATGAAAGAAAACCAGATCATGGCGAAGCTCCTCACCCCCTCTGGCTTTGGCGATTCTTCATCGCGCTGGGACACCTCTCGCATTACCGATTTCGCCGAGATACTCGGGTTCTACGGCCTCACCTACTGGTACACCTTCCAGGTCAGCGCCCTGGGCCTGGGACCTGTCTTTCTCGGATCCAATACCGAGGCGAAACACCGCGCGACCGGGCTGCTGAAGAAGGGCTCAATTTTCGCCTTCGGGCTGTCAGAAAAGGAGCACGGCGCTGACATTTACTCGAGCGACATGATGCTCTACCCGAACCCGGACGGAACCTATCGCGCAAACGGCGACAAGTATTATATCGGGAACGGCAATGAAGCGGCAATGGTATCCACCTTCGGCAAGATGGCGGACAGCGGCGAATACGTCTTCTTTGCCGTCGACTCGAAGCACCCGAAATACGAGTGCGTAAAAAACATCATCAACAACCAGGACTATGTCGCCGAATTCGCACTGCATGATTATCCGATCACTGAAGCGGACATCCTCGAACGCGGCCAGAAGGCCTGGGACGACATGCTGAACACCATCAACATATGCAAGTTCAACCTTGGATGGGCGTCAATCGGCATCTGCGAGCACGCCTTCTATGAGTCCATCAACCACGCGGCACACCGCAGGCTCTTCAACAGCTATGTGACAGAATTCACGCATATAAAGCAGCTGTTGACCGATGCATATTGCCGCCTCGCGGCCATGAAGCTATTCGCGCTGCGCGCCACGGACTACATGCGCTCCGCAAGTGAAAATGACAAGCGGTATCTCCTTTACAACCCCATGGTCAAAATGAAAGTGTCTACCCAGGGTGAGGAGGTCATCAACCTTCTCTGGGACGTTATTGCGGCCAAAGGCTTCGAGAAGGACACCTACTTCGAAAACGCGGCGACCGATATCAGGGCCCTGCCCAAGCTCGAGGGAACGGTTCACGTGAACATGGCTCTCATCATCAAATTCATGCCCAACTATTTCTTCAACCCGGGGCAATTCCCCGATATACCGCAACGCAGGGACGCTGCGAACGATGCGTTCCTGTTCAACCAGGGCCCAACGAAAGGCCTCGGAAAGATACAATTTCACGACTATACTATTGCCTACGACAGCGTGGATATTCCAAACGTGAACGTGTTCAAGGAGCAGATAGCAGTATTCAAGGACTTCATGATGGCCTCGATGGCCACGATGAAGGAGCAGAGTGCGGACATCGACTTTCTACTCAATCTGGGCGAACTCTTTACGCTGGTTGCCTACGGACAGCTCATACTGGAAAACAGTAAAATCTATGGCGTAGACGACGATCTCATAGACCAGATTTTCGACTTCATGGTGCGTGACATGTCAAAGTTTGCCCTGATCATTTACGGCAAGCCGATAACGTCGGAAAAACAGCAGGAACTCTGTCTGAAGATGCTCAGGCGTCCGGTCGTCAATGGCATGCGCTATGAACGCATCTACCGCGAGTATGTTCATGCGCTGGTTGATGCCTATCGCATGAACGATTAAAATCCCCTATCCATCACCGGAACCCGGTGAGATAAAAAAAGCCCTCCGTTACCGGCAGGGCTTTTCAATTTCATGGTCGGATAAATTTAAGCAATGGTCTTCACGGAAATTGCGCGGGGGCCTTTTTCTCCCTTCTCAACCTCGAATTCCACCCTGTCGCCTTCGTAGAGGGTCTTGAAGCCGTTCCCTACAATGCCGGTATGATGAACGAAAAGGTCTGTTCCGTCATCTTGAGAAAGGAATCCAAAACCTTTTTTTTCGTTAAACCATTTTACTGTTCCTTTAGGCATGAAATAAACTCCTGTAAAAAATGATGCGGGGTATACCCGAAGAATAAGACTCATCAAAACGACAATTACTTAATCCAGGAATAAATTCGAGGTAAGACAATTGAGGATTTGTGAAACTATTCAATTGCGTGGAATATAATGATGCATGAGGGAACTGTCAAGTGCTTTTTTAAGATTCATGATAAAATCAAGTCGTTTCTTTAAACAGCATATCGGTAACCTGAGACACCGGGCTGCTCAATAGCGTCCAATATACGTATCACAATTTGCTCTTGACAATGAAGCCATGCTTACAATAATGGCCTTTCAAAATGGTGGCTGTAGTTCAATGGTAGAGCCCTGGATTGTGGATCCAGTCGTTGCGGGTTCGAGCCCCGTCAGCCACCCATTATTTCGACGGAGGATATGCAGTGACGCATATCCTCTTTAATTTATTGGAAATGGCCGGCATGCCGTCAATATCACCCACTAAATCTTCCGCAAACTGGTCAGGGTAAATGCCGTGTAATCGATTCTTTCATATAGTGATTTTGCATCTCCCTTTGCCGTTCTCGCTGCTTATAAATAGAATAATAGAATTTCCTGAAATATCTTAATTTTTACTATAAATGAATTATTGCATATATTTTTTTATTATAAATAAATTTTATCTTGACGACACACGATCTTGTTGCTATGTTTAATAGATAATTAAATATCGATGCACCTTTACCGCTGATAAGATTGCATGTCACGGGAGCATCTAATGAATCAAAAACAACAAAGCGGATACCAAGAAAAAAATAATCTTAGCACGAAATATAAATTGCAGGTTGATAGGGGAAAGATTTATACTGCAATTGCTGTGGTAATAATGCTGGGTGTATTCATGATTTTCATATTCAAGATTGCCGATGTTTTATAGCGGCATAAAGCTGGCTGAAATAGTTCAATGGATATCGGATCCTACCTGAAGAAAATCAGGATACACAAAGAGTATACGATAACGGAAGTGGCGCACCGCATTGATATTTCCGCCAGCCTTCTTTCACAGATCGAGAACGGCAAGATCACGCCCTCTCTTCAAACCCTTGAAGAGCTGCTAAGGTTTTATGCAGTGAACTTTTCCGATTTTTTCAGACAGGTCGAACAGAAAAAATATATATTCATTAAAAAAAACGATGCCGAGAGTCTGACCAGTACCGCCCATGGAGTAAGGCTCACACTCCTAGCATCGAAACTGCAAAACAATTCCCTTGAGTCCTTTGTTGTAGACCTGGATCCGGGTGCGCGCCTTGAGCTTGCCAGGCTTGACGAAGATGTCAACGGCGAACGTCTCATTTACGGAATATACGGCATCGTTGAAACGGTCCTCGATGAAGAAGTGTTCACGGTCAACGAGGGCGATTCCATCAATTTTAAGTCTTACGTAACATGCAGTATCGGAAACAAATCCCCGTATGAAGCGAAACTGCTGGTATCAGGGATGCCGCCGCTGGTAATATAAATTATTTTTAAAGAGTCTGCTATGTCAGTGATGAATTATCTCAAGAAGTCCTTCATGCTGCTGGCCGTATTCATCGTCATGCCAGCACTTTCATTCGGCGCGTAAGTCGCTCCCCATATTGACGGGAATAATCTCTCCCTGCTTCTGATACCCTGGTCGCGATAAGCTGCGGGGCCGTTTTCATGGGAGCCAACACCAATATCGGCAACGCGCCGAATTTCATGTTTAAGTATATCGCTGAAGAGCGGGGAATACCCATGCCGAGCTTTTTTGACTTCATGATCAAGTATTCCATTCCCATCCTTGTACCGTTGTTAGCCATTCTGACAATATTATGGTTTTGAAGCCGCTCACGCCCTGTCTTTCAAAAGATTAATTTTCCCAATTTCACCGGCAATGACAATCGAATCTCTGGCGGTGAAGACGTATCCGGGATCCGGAATGATTTTTATCTTTGCCCCCTTCTCATCATTATTGCGTATCAGAATAATATCGACTCCATAACAGGCCCGGACGTTGACCTCTTTTATCGATTTTCCTATAAACCATTTCGGTACCGCAATCTCATTGATTGCGTAGCCTTCCATGAAATGCACGGCCTGGTCCATCTGCTTCATGGTTATTCTACTGGCGAAATTCGAGACGATGTCGCGCCGTTCAATCTCCTTGTTGTATGCATTCCATATGTCCTTGCGCCAGATCATGCCCAGCAGCTTTTTCCTGTTTTTCGGGTCGACCACGGGCAGCCCTTCGTAATTTATCTCTTTAAATGTATCGAGAACAACCTGGCAATTGTCTTCCGGTGTTACCGCTGCGAAATCCTTGACCGCGATATCATCCGCAATGAGAACGTCTTTGAGTATGTCACGCTCAAACAGATGGTCCCTCACATCATTGAGCAGGATAAGACCGTCAAGACGACCCTTGCCGTCAATCACCGGGAAGCAGTTCACATTTTCAGACAAGACTATTTTAACAATTTCATTGAAATTGGCGTGGACAGGTATTGTCACCGCGCTTCGTGAATACACATCCTTCACGAAGATGGATTTCATTATGTTGATTTCCGTACCGTTTTTGAGATGGATGTTGCGGTGGACCAGCTTGAGTGTATAGATCGATTCCCGCGATATTTTCAGAGAAACCAGCATGCTTATAATGCAGGTTATCATAAGGGGAAGAATGATGTTATAATCGTTGGTAAGCTCGAATACGATAATTATTGCGGTAATTGGCGCGTGAGTGGTTCCCGCGACCAGCCCCCCCATGGCCACCAGCGCGTACGCGCCGGGAGAGGCTGTAATTCCCGGGAACATTGTATGGACGAACCAGCCGAACGCGAAACCACCCATGGCGCCAAGGAAGAGCGACGGGGTAAATATTCCACCTGATCCGCCGGACCCGAGGGTAATGGACGTGGCGATTATTTTGATGAATATGAGACCAAACGCGAAGTACCAGATCATCCTGCCATGAAGCGCATCGTTAATTGAATCATACCCGAGGCCCAGTATCTGCGGCACCATTAACGCGATAACCCCTATAATGAGGCCGCCGAACAGTGGCTTCAGATATTCGGGAATTTTCAGCCTGTCATCAAAGAAATCCTCACAATAATACAGGAATTTGATAAAAACAGCGGATATCAGGGCGCAGAGTATTCCCAGGATAAAATAAAAAACGAGTTCATACGGACTCACGAGCTCATAGGGCGGGACCTGAAACGCGGCAAAATCTCCCTCAAAAATATGCGATACGACCGTTGCGGTGACGGAGGATATGACTATCGGAGAGAACTGCATAAAGGTAAAATCGCCGAGCAGGATTTCGACCGCAAACAGCGCACCGGCGATCGGCGCGTTGAAAGCCGCTGCAATGCCGGCCGCGGCGCCGCAGCCGACGAATGTTTTCATCCGGTTCGGCGAAACCCTGAAAAATGCTCCGAGAGTCGATCCGATACTCGATCCGATCTGGACAATCGGACCCTCACGCCCTACTGATCCGCCTGTGCCAATGGTTATCGACGAGGCTATCGCTTTTACGAAAGCGACCCGTGGCCGTATCAATCCGCCCTTGAGTATGATCGCCTGCATCACTTCCGGGACCCCATGCCCCTTCGCCTCGCGCGCAAGGAAATATATTATCGGGCCGACGATCAATCCGCCGATCATGGGCGCAGCAAGAATAATATACCATGGCGTAGACAAGATATTTTCCAGGACGTTGCCGTGACCGCGAAAAAAAAACGAGGATATGCCGGTAATCATCTGCCGCACTGCAATTGCCCCGAACCCGCCCAGCATGCCGATGATCAGGGCGATCGAAATCATGAAGGTATGCTCCGTCATCTTTGCCTTTTCGATGAGACGGATCGAGTAACGGGATACTTTTTTTATCAGTTTTCTGTAATTCATGGGAATAGTATGCAGAATTTTATTTCTGTTAAAGTTTTTTTAGATTACTGAAATGTTATTGATCATTTTTGTCAATGATTTTCATAAGAAAAGCTTTTCCGAAACCTCCATGGGGCCAAACGCCAGCCTATTCACAGCACCCGTGTGCATCGATGACGGAATACCCCGTTCGCACAGAAAATGCAATCCTTATCATCAATTTCTTGTTGAATTTCAGATCACGGTATGCCATTTTGTTGGCGGATTGTCGTATTGTATCAGGCGTTTCGCCGGTAGTGTAATTTTTCAGGTCCACCTGGCCGGTGGCACGGAGTGTCATGGAACATGAGTTAATTATCCGCTCGGTCATCGTAACGCTGGTCGCAGGCTCGTTAAGCATCGTGCTCGCCGACCGTTTCAGGTTTCCGGCAATAATCTTCTATTTTTTCGCCGGCATTTCCCTCGGCCCGTATGGCCTCGGTCTGATCCGCCCCGCTTCACTCGGGAATGGCCTCAATATTCTGATCACTATTTTTGTCGGCATCATTCTGTTTGAAGGCGGCCTTTCATTAAACATCTCACGCCTGAAGACAATAAGGCATTACCTGACACGCCATATTCTGCTGACGATCGCCATCACCATGTCATTGAGCTGGCTTGCCGCCCGCTACATCGCCGGCCTGCCGCCCGAGATCGCTCTCGTTTTCGCGTCCCTGACCATAGTGACCGGCCCGACGGTTACCAAGCCGATTCTCCGCCACCTCTCCATACGAAGGAACGTCAAGACCTTCCTCAACGGCGAAGCGGTCATCATTGACGCCATGGGAGCGGTGCTGGCCATCGCGGTGATCGAATACTTCGTGTCCCAGGAGCTCCTGGGCATTTCCATTCTCGGCTTTCTGCTTTCCATCATCATCGGTGTCGGCGTGGGAGTAGTGTCGGGTCTTTCGGTAAAATTTTTGCTGACGAAGCGGCTCCTGTTTCCCGTCCACAGCCGCAGCATATTCACCCTGGGCATGGTATTTTTCGTGTTCTATATATCCGAAACGCTGTCATCGGAATCGGGACTGATGTCGGTGGCGGTATTCGGCATCGTCCTGAGCACGATCGACTACAAGGACAAGGAAAAGCTCCTCTCGTTCAAGGAGCAGATCACGCAGATAGTCATCTCTTTCCTCTTTATCCTGCTTTCGGCGCACTTCAATATAACCAAGCTGTCCGAGCAGATACTTGCCGGCATGCTGGTGGTGGCGGTAATCATTGCCGCGCGTTTCCCGGCAGCATTCATTAGCACGATCGGCGGCACGTTCTCCTTAAGAGAACGCCTCTTTATCGGATGGCTAGGTCCGCGCGGCATTATCGCTATTTCAGTGGCGTCAATCGCAGTCATCAAGCTTAAGTCGGCGGGCATGAAGAATACCGAGATACTCGAGATACTCATTTTCATGCTGATATCTGTAACCGTGCTGTTGCAGGGGATGAGCGCCGGATTTGTTGCCCGCAGGCTCCGCATACTGGTAGAGGGTGATAGAAGCATCATCATACTCGGGATCAATCCGACCACCCTCGGCATGGCGCAACGCTGGCAGAAATACCAGAACGATGTCCTTTTCGTCGATTCCAATTTATCAAAATGCATGATCGCGCAAAAAGAGGGGTTCTCATATATCCATGGAAACGGCCTGGCGCCCGATACCCTGTCCGGGATCGAAGTGGACAACTACACCTCGGCCCTGGCGTCGACTCCGAACAATGAAGTCAACGTGCTCTTCTGTAGATTCATCAAAGAAACATACGGGGTTTCAAAGCTGTATGTTATTCTTGCTGAAAAAGCCGGCGAGGAGCTCGCGGGAATAATCGAATCCGAGGGGATTAAAACCGCCTGCATCGGGATTCAGAAAGACAGGGCGGCATCCTTTTTTTCAGTTATAAAAGAATATTTTTCAGTAAAAAAACCGACCATCAGAGAGATCACCGTCAGCAGCGAAACATTTATACAGAACAAGCCCGGAGAGTATCCGGTACCGGAAAATATATTCATACTCTTTGTCGTACGGAACGGCAACAACTGTTATGTATATAATGACAGCCTCAAGCTTCAGAAAAACGATATACTGCACGTAATCATCAACGATGAGGCCGCACTGCAACAGCTCGACGTTTTCACGCAGGCATAAAGTGATATGGCATGGGCGATACCGCAACGCATAATGCATCAACCAGAGCCCTTCCCTGACCGGGTCCGGTTCGCACCCGGCGGACAAGCTACTTTCACTTTTGATCAATAATACGAGCTGCATCCTGAAAGACAAGGGTAAACTCTGACGGCCTTGCCGGGTCAAAGTCCACATCCCCTCCCAGCTGATTTGACAGTGAATCTATTATATGGACGCCCAGGTGTCCCCCCGTCTTTCCGAGATCATTGTAGCTAAACCCCGGTCCATTGTCACTGTAGGTAATGACCAATCGATTCTCATGCAAGTCACAATTGACATTAATTTTTTTCGTCTCATTCTGTTTGCCTTTGAATGCGTGCTTGATTGAATTTGAAACGAGCTCATTTATTATCATGCCGAGGAGCGACACTGATCTGGTAGTCGCGCGGATATCGCCGCCGGTTACCGTACAGTCTACGCTGTCGGGAGGCATTCCAAAGCTCTCGATAATCAATCTGATAAGGTCCTCAATATAATCGCATAAAATAATTTTTGAAGCGGAATCATCCGTATACGATAGTTTGTTGTATAGCAGGGTAAAAGTCTGGATCCTGGCATTCAATCGGGATATCAACGCATCGCTGTCGGCAGCGTGTGACAAATTTATCAGTGAAGCCAGTGTTGACAGGTGATTTTTCGTGCGGTGATATATTTCACGAATCAGCAGTTCCTTCTCCCGCAATGCATCTGCAAGCAAGCCGGATTTTTCTTCAAAAAACGCTTTTTCATTTTCAACATTCTTCTTCCTGCCCAGCATTTTTGTCAGGAATACTATCGACAGGAAAACAAACATCATCATGGCCGCATTCCAGTAGTTCCCGGCGCGCAGACTATGCATATCGAGATACTTCGAAGCCAGAATAAACAGCGTCGATATTCCGCTGAGAAGGATACTGTACCATGTGTGAAAATATAATGCCGCCAGAATGATCGGGACAACATAAAAGGAATACAAGCGATACTGTGACGTGGTTACTATGTCCGCTACCCCGACAACAAGAGTCAGGAATATAGTAACGGCGCTCAGTATAATTTTATTATGGAAAATATAACAATAATCAGCTTTCATGATGCATAATTATTTGATAAAATTGTTGATGCATGACTTGCAGGCGAGCGGGTCATTGGATAATGGCGCATCTATAATAATCTGAATATAGCACAATAAAATTTATTTTGCAAGAAATAATAAATGATAATTTTTAATCCATAATGCATTATACCAGGGTGTCATTCATATAAAATGTATAGTATACATAACGATATTCTTTGTTTAATAGACTTGTCGCGAATCTGCATCTGGTGCTCACCTGGATGGTCGGGAGGGAGGATGGAGCTGTCCCATAAGGTCATTGCGTTCACTCCCGGTGTAATCGCAACGACGAAGCAATCCTTTTTTTTTCAGAAACAATTGATTTTCATCAATAAAAATTGATTTATTCCCCACAAAGCAACGGATCGCTTCGCTAGCTATCGATTATATACAAGACAATAAGACTATTGAACACCCTCATCCTCTTTGAAGTTTCAGTACAATAACATATATAATGTAATTGACAGCATCTTTCTGAGCAGTATAAGATAATGATTGCTGAAACAACCAATATTAATAATGAATTAATAATAAACACATCTGGGAACATAATACGGCATGTCAAAATTAATACTGGTATCCAACCGCCTTCCCGTTACTGTTGAAATAAAAAAGACTGGTGAGGCAAACTTCATACCGAGTGTCGGCGGCCTGGCCACCGGTATGTCTTCGGTATCGGAAACGTATGACTGCGTATGGGTCGGTTTCAGCGGCATCACCCCCGAAAAACTGCCGGCCAAGGAATTCCGTCACGTCATTGACACACTCGATAAGAAATATCATTCATACAACGTTCCCCTATCCGATCAGGATGTTGAATTATACTACAACGGCTTTTCAAATAATACCATATGGCCCCTGTTTCATTATTTCCCTTCATATACCAGCTTCAATGAAGAGACCTGGGAGGCATATGTTGCCGTCAACATCAAGTTTTATGAAACCCTGGCGGATATTTACGAAAAAGGGGACCTGATATGGGTCCACGACTACCACCTCATGCTCCTGCCAGGATTGATCAGACAGAATATGCCTGAAGCGAAGATCGGGTTTTTTCTCCATATCCCCTTTCCATCGTACGAAGTGTTCCGCCTCCTTCCCTGGCGCAAGCAGATCCTCACCGGCCTCATGGGAAGCGATTTGATCGGGTTTCACACCTTCGGGTATGTCCGCCATTTTTTAAGCAGCGTTCAGCGCATCATCGGGATCGATCATTCGATGGGCCAGTTGCATGTCGAAAATCGCATCATCAAGAGCGATTCATTCCCAATGGGCATCGATTATCAGCGATATTCGGAGTACCTTGAGAATAAAAAAATCGCTCGTGAGATCGAGAACTTCAAAAAAAACATCGAGGGGAAGAAAATGATCCTCTCCATGGACCGGCTCGATTTCACAAAGGGGATTATCGAGCGACTGAACTCGTTTGAGCGCTTTCTCAGAAACTATCCCGAATTTCACGGCAAGGTGCAGATGGTCCTTGTCACGGTCCCCTCTCGGACCAGGGTTGGCACCTACATCAAATTAAGGAAACAGATCAACGAGCAGGTCGGCAGGATCAACGGCAAATACAACACGCTGAGCTGGTCGCCCATTCAGTATCTGTACCGTTCCCTTCCCTTCGAAATGATCATGACCCTCTACCATTGCGCCGACATCTGCCTCGTGACACCCATTCGAGACGGTATGAACCTGGTCGCCAAGGAATACATCGCGGCGCGTGTCAATACCGACGGCGTCCTTATTCTAAGCGAGATGGCTGGGGTTTCAGAGGAGCTGGGCGAGGCGCTGACCGTCAACCCGAACAATCATGAAGAAGTCGCCGATGCCATCGCAGCGGCCCTTGCCATGCCTGAAGAGGAACAGCGCCGCCGCATCTCGATCATGCAGCGAAGAATACAGAGAAACGACGTGCTCCACTGGTCATCCACCTTTATCGGCAAGCTGTCCGGCAGCCGTACAATTGAGGCGGCATACGTCGCAAAGGACCTGTCGGGCGAAAACCTGAAGTCGCTCATGAACGCCTATACCGGCAGCAGTTCACGACTGCTGCTCATCGACTACGACGGAACCCTGGTTCCTTTCGTGGATGCACCTGAAAAGGCCGTACCCGACCCCGAATTGATTAAACTCCTGTCCGACCTTACCTCGGACGGCCACGCCGATATCGCCATCATCAGCGGACGCAACCACGAGTTTCTGGAGAAATGCTTTTCCGGTCTCCCACTGATTCTCATTGCGGAGCATGGCGCCTGGATCAAGCTCAAGGGCGGAGAATGGAAGGCGGTTAGCTCGCTTGACACCGGATGGAAACATGAAATCAGACCCATCCTCGAGACCTATTGCGATCGCACACCAGGCTCTTTTATAGAAGAAAAGGAATTTTCTCTGGTCTGGCACTACCGCCGATCTGACACCGATCTGGCCACCATGCGCGCCATGGAATTGAAGAGCACCCTTCTTCACATGATCGCAAATCACAACCTCGGCATAATGGAAGGCAACAAGGTGCTCGAGATTAAAAGTCTCGAGATCAATAAAGGTAAAAATGCCAATTTTGTAATCACCGCAAAGCACTATGATTTCATTCTCGCCATCGGCGACGATATTACCGACGAAGACCTCTTTTCCGCGATCCCGGAAAAGGGTTACTGCGTTAAGGTCGGCTATGGCCCCTCCAGGGCGAATTATGTCGTGAGCGGCATTCGCGCGGTGCGCCAGCTGCTCCGGCATCTTGCATCGTCATGACGTACGGCAATTCATTCTCCCGCCGGCAGGGTCAAAAACTCACTTGACATTACCCCCCCAATAAGAATGTATTCACACAGGCTCTGATCTACCTTTTAATGAATTAATTAACATGACGCGGCAATCAACATCATTCATGGAACAGTATCAGAAAAATATTTATACCTTCTCCCGGTATCGGGAGGACCTGATGTTTATAATAAGGAACATATCAGCCTATCGGAGGGCCTTCAGAAACAGGGAGATCTCGCGATCATTTGCAGAAAAAATCATGCTGGTGGTGACTTCGGTAAACGGGTGCCGGTACTGCGCATGGTTCCATGCGAAACAGGCCCTCTCCTCAGGAATGAACACCGAGGAAATCAGGAGCATGCTTGACCTGCAGTTTCATACCTCCGCCGCCGACAACGAAGTACCGGCCTTGCTCTATGCCCAGAATTATGCCGAAACAGGAAGAAATCCTGACAGGGATGTGTCTGACAGGCTCATTGAATATTACGGAGAAAAGACCGCCAGCGACATTATTCTCTATATCCGCGCCATCTTTTTCGGGAACCTGACCGGCAATACCTTTGACGCTTTTCTCGCCCGGTTCAAGGGCGAGAAAGCGGAAAACAGCAATCTGTTTTTTGAATTAATTTTTTTCCTGATCAACTTCCCGGTGCTGTTTCCTGTCCTCTTTCTCATGCGAAAAAAGCAGGTGACCGTAAAATCATGAAAGAACAATTTGACAGCAAGACGTCATACTGCCGCTCTCTGGGCCACCATGTGCCGTTCCGGTACTGCCGCACCGTCAACAACGGGCTCCCGTGCAGAAAGATCCGGGACTGCTGGTACGAGAAGATCGACATTGACGGTTTCATCGCGCAATTTTATACCGAATCTGAGCATAAGCAGATATTCGCCCCTCCGGCGGAAAAAATTTCATCACTGATCGATTTGATCAGAAAAGCCAGGGACAACAAGTAGGCCTCGGATAACGGGCTGCGCGCTCCTCACGGGGCCGTATCAGCGCGTTTCAGTATGCTCTCAATCCTCTCAGCTATCTTTTCTACGCTTCCTGCTTCATCCGACATCTCCGATGCGGCGGTAATACTGTCAATCCCCATGAAGGTATAGCGCTCCGACGGCTTGCCCGCTGTAAAAAAAAGCACCAGCTTTTTAATCTCCGCCGGATCGTCAATTTTGCCGACGAACCATCTCGTTCTCGTGTTGAACAGCTGCCAGGCGTGCAGGGCGTCAATGATAACCAGGACATCATACGCTCGATAATCGATCGAGTTCAGCCTGTCAAACGGCACCACGGTAATTCTCGCACGATTCTTGAAGCGCTCGATAAGGCCACCGGTTATCCGCTCCTTGTATTCGCTCGGGTAGGAGGCGATCATGATTGACTGCCCGGCACCGGCGGGACCGTACTCCGATACCCGTACCCCCCGGGCGCAGTGGGCGAAAAAAAGGCTGGACAGTGCTATGCTGATCGCTGCCCGGATGGCCTGCTTCATGGAAATTACCCCCGTTTAATCGTTTGATTCACCGCCATCCTGTTTATCTGACACCGAACCGTAAACCTTGAAATAGCGCGAATTCGCCCCCCAGTTCATGAATCTGGTATAGCCGGCTTTTTCAAGCTTCTTGATAACTATCTGCGCCCTGCCACCGGTCTCGCAGGTCATGATGAGATACTGGGTCTTCGGCAGTTCAGCAAGCCGGTCCATAATCTCGCTGGAAGGAAAATTCTTCGCTGTGGGAATGTGCGCTTTCTTGAATGCGGAGGCCGGACGTACGTCCACGATCCATATGTCCTTACGCGGCCCGTCCACCAGCTTCTTCAACGCTGACGGCTCCAGGTACTGTTTCAGCATTTCGCCCTCGGAACCGGTATATCCCTCGTAGATGCTGCAGCCTGAGAGAAGCAGCGCGCCGGCGAAAAAAAGGATAGTTGAAATCAGCAATTTTTTCATATTGGATTTACTCCCTGCATAAAATTTCATAGAAGCCATGGGATATCGCTGAATTCCCTTGGTTCATATATGATTATACTGAAGTTAAGGCGAATTGTTCCAAAGCAGTATAAATATTTTAGCAATTAATGAAAAATTATTCGTTTATTGTATGAGGCTATAATGTTATTGACTTTATCGCAAAAACAGCTATCTTGTCTTCTATCAAAACAAGGGGAAACACCACGCATGAATAATCGTATATTCGTCTGGGTGCTGCTATTGCTACTGCCGATCTCCATGTCATGCGGATCAACCGCCATGAACATGGTAGCAAATGCCCTCTCCTCCACAACATCCGGCACGGTGTTCACCGGCGACGACGATCCCGAGCTTGTCGGCGACGCCCTTCCCTTCGCCCTGAAGCTGTATGAAAGCCTTCTTGACGAAGTCAAGGACAATCCGGAACTCTACCTGTCCACGGGTAGCGCCTTCATTATGTATGCCAACGCGTACGTGCAGACACCGGCCGACATGCTGCCCGACGAAGAGTATGAGAAAAAAAGCATAATGACCGAGCGCGCGCGCAAGCTCTACATCCGGGGAAGGGACTACGTGATCAGCGGGATTGAGATCGAACATCCCGGCTTCGCCGCCGCGCTCTACGGCGCCACATTGAACGACTTCCTCAAAGAAATGGAAAAGGAGGACGTCCCCTATCTCTACTGGTGCGGCGCCGGCTGGATGGCCGCATATGCGACCGATCCGTTTAACGTCGACCTGGGAATCGGTGTTAAAAAGGCCGCCGCAATGATGGAAACGGGGCTCCGACTCGACGAATCATACAATGACGGCGCCATCCACGAATTCTTCGTACTTTACTACGGTTCGCTGCCGCAGTCCATGGGTGGCAGCGAGGAAAAGGCGCGATACCATTTCCAGCGCGCCGTCGAAATCGCGCGGGGACGCACCGCCTCCCCGTACGTCTCCCTCGCCTCGACCGTATCAGTCAATAATCAGGACGCGGAAGAATACACCGCGCTCCTCACCAAGGCCCTCGCGGTCGACGTCTCCCAGAGGAGCGGCGTCCGCCTCGTCAATATAATTGCCCAGCGCAAGGCGCGCTGGCTCCTTGACCATCGTGAGGACCGCATATTATCAGACATAAAAAAAGGAGTGAAACAATGACCCCATTCGTAAAATCTATCGCCGCACTCATCATCGCCGTCGCGACAGCGCTGCCGGCATACTCCCTCACCATAAAGGTGGGAAGCATTGCCCCGACCGGCTCCCCCTGGGACAAGGCATTGAAAAAAATCGCGGCCGAGTGGAAAACGATATCGGGCGGTAAAATTCAAATGAAAATATACCCGGGCGGCATCGTCGGAACAGAGCCTGACATGATACGCAAGATGCGGATCGGCCAGCTCCAGGCCGCTATCTTCACCGGGATGGGGATGAGCTACATTGCCCCGGACGTCTTTGCCCTGAGCCTTGCCTTCATGGTACGCGATGACAAGGAGCTTGACTACCTGATGATGAAATCAACACCATACTTTGAAAATCTCATCGCGAAGAAAGGGTTTTCCGTCCTTGCCTGGTCAAAAGCGGGATGGATCAATTTCTTTACCACAAAACCGGTCGTGTACCCAAAGGACCTGAAGCCCCTCAAGCTGGCGGTCGCGGAGGGCGACGCAGAGCTGCTACAGGCATGGCGGGTCATGAACTACAACGCGATACCCCTGGCAACCAATGATGTCATGACCGGACTCCAGAACGGAATGATTGAGGCAATCTACGCACCTCCCCTGGTAGCGGCATCATTCCAGTGGTTCGGCATCGCGAATCACATGTGCGCCATCAGGATTGCGCCCCTGATCGGGGGAATCGTCATGACCAATAAAACCTGGGATGAGATTCCGGCCAACATAAGGCCGAAGCTGGTAAAATCCATGAAGCAGATCGTCGACAACCTGTATGTAGAAACGATCGCCCTCGAGAAGGGCGCGATCGACACGATGATCAAGCACGGCCTGAAGATACATGTCGTTCCCGCCGACGGTGAGAAACTGTGGCGCCAGGAAGCGGTTAAGAGTTACGAAGTATACGTGGGAAAGACCTTTTCCCGCGAACTCTTCAACAAACTGCAGGGCTACCTTAAAGAATACCGCGAAAAATAATAGTTTCACGGTCCGGTGCCCTTTCATTCCACCAGGTTGATCAGCAGCGTTGACATCTGCGGAACATAGGTGATGACGAGCACCGTGAAGAGCAGTACAAACAGGAATGGCAGCACCTGCCAGTAGATCCTTGTCAGCGGTTCCTTGAAGCTGTAGGACGCCATGAAGAGGTTCAGTCCTATTGGCGGGTGGCTGAAACCCAGCTCCATGTTGGCAAGGAAAATGATCCCCATGTGGACCGGATCGATGCCAAAAAGGGCGCCCAGCGGCAAGATGAGGGGCACAACAACCATAATCGCCGAAAAGATATCCATGAAAAAACCCACGGCCAGCAGTCCAACATTCAGCATCAGGAGAAAGAAATATTTTGAATGGATGTGGGCGCTGAACCACGCGGTGAGCTGCATGGGAAATTCCGCGTCCACGATGTAATACGAAAGGCCCCGCGCGTGTGCGAGAATGATCAGTATCCCCCCGATTATCGGCACGCAGTTAATGACGACCCGCCCCAGTTCCCTAAGCTTGTAATCCTTATGCACGACAATGGTTATGAGGAGGGAATAGATCACCGTCAGTGCGGCTGTCTCCACATGGGTCGCCAGGCCGCTGAAAAAGCAGCCGATTATAAGCACGGGAAGCATAATCTCCCATATGGCCTCGCGAACCGAGGAGAGGGCCTCCTTCAGCACGAAAGGATGACGTTCGAGCTTGCCGCGCACCGCTGCGATAACGCCCATGATCGTGAGGGCTATCACCATGAAGGTGCCCGGGATGATCCCCGCCAGGAACAGCTTTTTGATGCTCACCTGGGACACCACGCCGTACAGAATGAGCGGAAGGCTCGGCGGGAACAGGAGCCCGATGCTCCCCGAAACGATGAGCAGCCCATAGGTGAAATTCTCCGAGTATTTTCCGCTGTTGATGAGAAGATAGGAGAGGATCCCGCCCAGCGCGAGGATCGTCACCCCGGAAGCGCCGGTAAACGTGGTAAAAAACGCGCACACCAGCACCACCGCAATCACCATGCCGCCCGGCAGCCAGCCGAAAAACGCACGGAAGAGCCGTATCAAGCGTTCACCGGCCTTGCTTTCCGACAGTATGAACCCTGCAAGGGCGAAGAGCGGGATGGTGGGTATGGCCTGGTCGGTGAGCATGGTATAGGCCTCGCTCGGAATTATTTCCAGCGACCCGCCGGACCTCACGAAAAACAGGTACGCAAGTCCGCCCAGGACAATAAATATCGGGGTGTCAAGAAACGCAAAGACGATCAGCGCGAAAATGAGGGGATACGTCATCGCGCCGATTGCCCCACCCGTGGCCGCGATAACAGGCTGGTACGACTCGAATAATGAATCGGAAAATGTACCGAGTATATTCCCGATCTGCGTCAGAGACAGGAAGGTACCGAGGAGTACCCCCATCGACGCAAGTAATTTCTGCAATCTCCCGGCCGGCAGGGTCGTTATGAACCGAACCGTTATTATTATATACCCGATGGGGATAATTGCAGTTGCCGCTTGTATGGGGAAAAAGCCAACCTTTTTTGCAGGATCAAAGCCTATGAGGACGAGTGAGAGGGCGTTCCAGGCAAAGGCGACGCAAATCGTCGCAGAGAGAAAGGCGCTCACGGTCTTGATCCATTTTTTCACGGAATCTTTCATCAGATTCACACCGGCGGCGAGCGCCAGGTGCTTCCGCTCGCGGGAGGTGATCATTGCGCCTATGAATGTGATCCAGAGAACCATATGCTGGAAATAATTGCTCGAGTCCGGAATGCCTGTTTTAAAAAATATCCTTACCACTGCCTCCGATGTGGGAATAACCGCAATTAACGCGAGGAAAATATATGCTGAATAATCCTCCAACTTGCGGATAGCACGGGAAATAATATCCATAACCATTGTGCGTAACCTTGAATAACAGATAATTTTTTTCACCGCGCTGCGATGGGTAAAAGCGTCGCGGTCGCTCCATCATGACACCTGACATCGAACATTTATCGACCATATCGGCTAAAAATCAAGAAATTTATTCCCTGCCTTTTTTTCGCCCCGTGTGATCTTCCAGCACCGGTGTATTTTCGGATTCCGTTCAAAGTCGCGCGGGATGGTCCGCTCGCTTATGTCCTCGATCCTGAGGTCGGCCAGGCCCGCCGTGTCAATTTTAAATTTTGACCGATTGGTGCTGAACAGGAGCATTCCGCCGGGAGCAAGCAGGCGGGCCGTCCCGACGATGAGACGCACGTGGTCGCGCTGGATGTCGATGGTCTCGCTCATCCGCTTGGAGTTGGAGAAGGTGGGCGGATCAAGGAAAATGAGGTCGAAGCGGGTCGGACATTGCGCTATCCATTCAAGGCAATCGGCCTGAATGAGACGGTGCGTCCCCTCATCAATCCCGTTTCGCTTGAAATTGCGGCCGGCCCACTCAAGGTAGACGGGCGACATGTCCACGGACACGGTCGATACAGCGCCGCCCGCGACCGCATAAACGGTCGCGGGCGCGGTATAGCAGAACAGGTTCAAAAAGCGCTT
>JAFGJX010000007.1 GCA_016928865.1 Spirochaetota bacterium | reverse complement strand
TCCAACATAATTGAAGGTGGTATACTTTCTTCATAAAGTTCATCTTTTTTTTCATTTGAACGGAAAAACACATACCGCATTTTATGTTTAACTAGTTTCGAAAAATAACTCCAGCTAGATATCAGAATATTCTCAGTTCTCAAGCCATAATAATTTCTTTTGCACCATTGTCTTTCTTGAATTGATTCGAGAATATCCTCTAATATTTTATTATTGCTAGTAGGAATAATTTCTTCATCATATATTAAATCATATGAATCTAGTACTTCCCCCTGCCATCCACCTTCACTCGATTCCCATCCTATACCCTCATCACTAGGATCTCCCCATTCTGAAAATATACCCTCCATTATTATAGCTAGAACATCATTCATCTCTGCAGCTATTGGTACTTCAGATATACTTCCACAATAGTCGCATTTTTTATGTCCGGCATTGTCTTTAATAAAATTTATGATTGAATAATCATAAAAACAATCTGCACATACATTTTTATCATCAATATTAAAATATCCTCTATCTACTTGTTCATAATAATCTTCTTTAACACGTCCCAAATGGGAACCTCTTCATAATGATATTCTATTACCTTTTTTCAAAAACATGGACGTTTTACAATTACCCAAATAAGATCGACCAAACAAATATTCACTCCAATAATATATCATATTTTGTCATCAATTGAATATGATAACATTATAAAATATTTAATTAATGTTATTTGATATTAGTAATTAAAATTTAGTAAAAATCTTGATATCTTCCTATATTTATAATCACCCCACGGCATCAATCTTTTTGCTGGCCAAGTTACATAGAGGAACCGTTTTGATCTTGTAAATGCCACATAGGCGTTGTTTTTTTCTTGAACCATTTCAGCTCCACCCATTCTAATCGCACGATAATCAGGGAAGGTATCATCGTCCATACCCATTAAAAAAACTATATCATATTCTTGACCTTTCATTGTATGTATTGTACTGAGAGTAATACCATTCTTTTGGGCTAATGGATGTGTTTTACCAAGGGCCATTGAATTTTTAAATTGTTGCAATGATTTCTTGTCATTTCGTTTTGCATATTCATACCAATGTTCCAATAATTCTTTAATATCATTCAATATCATTATTTTTTCATTATGGTCCTCAATATTATTATCATCTTCAATAAAACTCAATAATTTATTAAGAGATAGTTTAAAATTGCTTCCATCTTCACTTAAATTAATTATAGTGTTTAAAACTTCTTTTTCTTTATAAAATTTGTCATTTAAGCACCCTGTTAATTCTTGTAAATTTTTTGCGGTTGTATTACTACATAACTCAAGCAGCCTATACCAATGAAGTGTATCTTGTGGATTTAACTTAACACGAAACGTCATATCAAATATTTTCATTAATTGTGATTCAAACTTGATAGTCCCAGGCGTTATTTTGTAATAATATGGCACCCCTCTTTTTTCAAATATTTCTGTTAATGATTTAAAAACATATTTATTTCGACCAAGAACAGCGATCTTCTCATATGTAATATCTCCCTCAATATCATCATGCTGACCAATACTGATAAGTTCATTAATTTTGTCGGATATCCAAATTGATTCACTTTCTTCATCATCAGATTTATGTATTTCGAATATACCTTCAATTACTGCATTAACAATATCGCAAAAATCAGGTATTATTTTTTCTGCAGCAAGCAGAACACTTCGTGAAGAACGATAATTTTCTTTCAATTCAATAATGATAGGATTGAAATCTTCAACAAACATTTTTATCATATATTCTGACGATGAACCATTAAAAGCAAATATTGATTGATTTGGATCACCCACCATCATAACATTCTGGTGCTCACTAGATGTTATTGATCGAATTAATTGATATTGAGCATAGTTCAAGTCCTGTGCTTCATCAACACAAATGTATTCGTATGTTCTTCTATATAAAGCTGCTGTTTTAGGATTCGTAATAAACAAATTATAAGTTAACAATATTAGATCATCAAAATCTATTGCATTTTGAGAATTTAAAATGTCCTGATAAGTAGTATAAAGCAATACGAGATCTTCATCATCACTCTCATTGAGTAAGTCATCCTCGGGAATTAGTTTGCGTTTTACTTCTGAGATAAAATTTAAAGCTCTATAACAATATTCTTTTTTTCTTTTAGGATCTTGATTCTCATAACTTTTGTGATAAGAAGGTGTTTGTTGAATAGCTTGTTCAATTAATTTAAGCCTGTCAGATTCATCTTCAAAAATATGGGGTATATTAGTATATCCAATTAGTTGACCATGATTTTCCAACACTTGTTGGCAGAACCCATGGAATGTTCCAATAAATAGTCTGTCTTTAATATCATTTATGTTACCAAGCCGTTCTTTCATCTCCTCGCCAGCTTTATTGGTAAATGTAATAGCAAGTATATTTCGGTTAGTTACATTAAGAAGTCTTTTTATTCTTTCTGTAAGGACTCTTGTTTTTCCACTACCAGCACTTGCCTTTACAAGGATTGCGCCTGATTCGAAAGACACAATTTCCTGCTGTTTAACTGATAATTTAATGTTAGTCAACCGCATCCCTCCTTTCAATAAGGCTTTTCATCTTACTAAACAGATCTAATACTTTTGGCGGTAATGGTTTCTTACTAATGATAATTTCCTCAGCAATTACTGGACCATATTGAGTTTTTGAATCACATATTTTTTGTAATAGTCTATCTTCATCGTAAGCGGCAATTTCTCTTATTTTTGCATCCCTATGCTGGGGAGTTTGGCAATTAGATATTTCAATCTTTAAAATGGATTTTCTTATTTCTTCAGCATATCCATCAAAAATCAATTGTTTTTCAAAATTATTCTCGTCATTTTGAAAAATGATTACTTCAGCTTCTTGCTTAGTCGACCTAGACTCAATAAATTGTTCTTTTACACTTTTTTTTGTTTTTTCTTCTGCATCACTAAAAATAAACCATGGGATTTTCAAGGCTTCGGCAACTCTCATAAAAGGCAGATAATTCCCATAACCACCTACCCCTGCAAAATCAATACCCATTTCAACAGGAGTTTTACTGAAATAACTCTCCGAGAAAATCGGCAAGGCTTGTTCTTCTGTTTCACCTTCAATAAATATTATTACCCTTGAGAAGAACAACTCACCTCTTGTATTGATAACCTGCCGTTTAATTTTTCTAATATCTTCTGATGAAAACTCCTCTGAGTTTATCGCACCACAAGAAACAGAAGCATCATTTTTATAAAAATTTCTTATTTGAAATAATTCAGCAGAAGCAGCGATATAAGGAGAATGTGTTGAAATAATTTTTTGACCTTTTATACCATCAATTTGACCAAATAATTTTTTTTGAGCATTAGGATGCAAATGTGACTCTGGTTCTTCAATAGCCAATATTGGGAAAAATGGTGTCTGCTCAGTTTTTGAATTGCTATCTAACAAATTGATAAATGCTTTCAAGGTGAGCAAAGATGACCAGCTCCTAGTACCCATGCCGTGATACTCCATTGAAAAGCTATCATTGTTTTCGTTATAGTTTATAGATAATCCTTTATTTAAATCTCGTATCTTTTTAGTAAAAGGGGTAATTTCGACACCTCCTCCAGAGGTATCCATTGCTGAATCCAACTCCTGAAGAGTATCTTTAATAATTGAAAGAATATTACTTCTGCTAACAGCCTGGTCATTTAAATCTTTTATCTGTTGTTCAATTTGATTAATATCATCCTTCGAATAATCAATTTTAGAAATCATTTTCCCAAGGTAGGAATTCTTTGCCTTCATATCCTCCAATATATCTCTTTGTGCATCCATATAGAAAAATGGAACTTCCTCATAGAAGAAATTTTTTTCAACTCCATTTAAAGCTTGATACCAAAATTCGTGCTTTTCATTTTCAAATGAAGGCCATTCTGGTAATATGTATTGTCTTGTTTTATATGTAGCCTTAATCTTATCATAAGATATTATAGTTCGTATTGGAATAAATGATTTTTCTCCATCACTTTTTATTTTATCTACATTAAAAAGAATTTCCCAATCTGTATTAAAATCATTGCAAATATTTCCATCTAAACCTACCGGTACTATTTTGATATCAACAAGAATTTCTTCTGAGTTTTTATTATCAGAAATATAAAAATCATCTTGAGTTATAAATTGTCTGTTCCCTAGTGCTATTTGTATTGCTTTTAAAAATGAAGTTTTCCCAGTATTATTCATTCCAGTTAAAACAGTTGTAGTGACAAGATCAACTTCAATGTTCTTTAAACCTCGTAATCCTGCTACTCGAATCGTTTTAATTAAAATGCTCATAGCCCTCCCTAAACGCCCTCTGACTCACCGACCCATAAAGCTTTTCCAGTTCAAAAAGATTATCATTGTATTTTATTTTCATTAACTCAACTTTTCCCACTAGTGATGCTAATTTATTCTGCATTGATATTGGCGGTATTATGACTGGAAATCTTTTCAACTGTGTCGAATTTATAGATGCTATACCAGTAGTCTGTTTTGCAGCTTTTGAAAAATATTTTTTTCCATATGAACTTCCTATTAGATAACACAAATAAATTGAATTAATTGTATCAGAAGTAATGCGAACTCTAAAAATATGGTTTTGATGTATGCAAAGTTTAATTTCTTCCTTCCAAATAGCACCTCTGCCTAATTTATCAGGATCTCCCCCTTCCGTTAATAAAATATCACCGTATTTCAATTCATATAATTCGACTTCACTTTTTGTCACATTAATTTTTTTAATTGCATCTAAATCAATATATCCATCTTTAACATTTGCAACTCGCATATATGGGATTTCAATTAATTCTTGTCCATTATAACTCTTTCCTTTTGTTACACCTGAGACAATTTCAGCAAGTGAATCTAATGTTGAATAATTAAAATCATTGCGGTTATTATCCCCAAACATCTCCAAAAACATGCTCTTCACAAACTCATCCAGAAGCCGAATGCTTTCTTTCCGTTTGGCAATAAGCTCCTCGATGCGGGACAGGAGGTTTGCGATGCGGATTTGGTCTTCGATTTGTATAATTGGAATTTTTATATCTTCAAGGAATTTTCTATTAACGTGAGGAATAGTAGCACCAGTTGAATTCGATTGCAGATAATTAAATTTACTTTGTAAATATTTGCCGAGGAATTCTGTATTAAAATTTTTATTATATATCTTTAAAGCGGCTATTGTACTTCCAATATATCCTTTTTTCCCATAACCGACAGTACCAGCGTTAGCACCATCCCAAACAATCAACAAATCATCTTCATTGACCCTGGCACCATTTTTTTCATTAGTGAATCTTATGTTATTATCAGCCCGCAAATCATCAATCTGAATCAACCTAACAGACTCTTCGTTTGGAAAATCAGTAACTTGATTTTTTTTACCTTTCTCGATTGTAATTATTTCAGATAATTTTAGATATTTCATTTTATTAACGTCTTGATATCATTTAATTCCGTTTGAATGATTTTCTCTATTTCAACTAATTTCTCCAATATCACCCCCGGCTTCTCATACTCCACTTCGTCGTAGACGTCCTCTTTATATCTATTCAGGCTCAAGTCATACTCATTCTCAACAATCTCCTGCTTCGGCACAAAGAACCCCTTCCCCTTCCGGTCCGTATCCTTCTTCGGATCGCGCTTTTTATACTTATTGATAATATCCGACAGATCGCCGTTCGATCCCAGCCTGGCGCGCTTGTCGTCAAGGGAATACCCGTCACTCTGCATCTCGTAGAACCAGGTGTGGTCGGTCCTGCCGCCGCGGGTGAAGATAAGGATGGCGGTGCTCACCCCGGCATAGGGCTTGAACACGCCGCTCGGCATGGTGATGACCGCCTTAAGCTCCGCCTCTTCCACGAGCTTTTTGCGCGCCTGCACGAACGCCTTACCGGAACCGAAGAGCACGCCCTGGGGCACGATGATCCCGGCAGTACCGCCCATCTTGAGCATGTTGAAGATCGTTTCCGTGAACAGAAGCTCGGTCTTGGTGGTGGGGAGCTTTAAATTCTCGTTAATATCGCTTTTATCGATGTTGCCGGTAAAGGGCGGGTTGGCCATGATGACGTCGTACCTGCCGTCCTCGTTGAAGGACTTGCTCAGGGTGTCCTTGTAATCAATATGGGGGTCGTCAATGCCGTGCATCATAAGGTTCATAAGGCCCAGGCGCACCATGGTGGTGTCAAAATCAAAGCCGTAAAAGCTGTCGTCCAGAATGTTCTTCACCTTTTTGGTGAGCAGGGAGGACACGCTGCTGCGAATAAAGCCGTCTTCATCGGGCGGGAGCCGGTCCCTGTTCTTGTCGGTCTGAGTCACCATATATTGATACGCGCCCAGAAGAAAGCCGCCGGTGCCGCAGGCAGGGTCGCCTACCCGGTGGCCCAGCTGGGGAGCAACCAGCTCGCACATCAGCTTGATGATGTGCCTCGGCGTGCGGAACTGGCCGTTCTTGCCTGCGGAGGCAATCTCGCCCAACAGCATCTCGTACACGTCGCCCTGGATGTCCTGAAAGGTGTGGCCCCCTTCGGTGGTGTCCTTTTCTATTTCGGCAAAGATGTCCTCAATGATGCCGATCGCCTCCACCAGCAGGGAGGGCTTGGGAATAATGAACACCGCGTTTTTCATGTGCCGGGTAAAGGAGGACGCGCCGCCGTTCAGCTCTTTCAGGAAGGGGAACACCTTTAACTGCACATGGGTCAGCATCTCCTCAGCCTGCATGTTCTTGAAATGGCTCCATCTGAGAGTACCTTTCTTTACCTTATCCGTGGTACCGGGAATCGTGAATTGTCCTTTAAATATTGAAGTATAGGGATCGCCGGTAAACTCGGCGTCGCGTTTGCGCTTCAGGTCAAGGTCGTCTATACGCTTCATGAACAGCAGGTAGGTGATCTGCTCAATGGCGGTAAGGGGATTGGCTATACCGCCGCTCCAGAAGCGGTCCCACAGCCTGTCTATAAGGCTTTTTATTCCCGGATTGTGCTGAAGCATATCACGCCACCAGTACCCTTGTCAGTTCCAGTATCTCGTCAATCTCGCGCTGGCCGAATATGCCCCGTATCCCCTCGGGATGAATCTGGGTAAAGGGCGCTTCTATGAGGTCGCGCTTTTCAAGGCCGCCGCGCTCAATAATATAATTTTTAAGCAGGGTAAGGAAATCCATCTGCCTGCCGGTCAAATTTGAATGCTTCCGTATAAACATGTCCACCGCTTTTGATACTGACTCGGGAAAACTTTCAAGGACCTCAATGCCCAGGATATGGCGAATGAACTGCACAAACTGGGCCTTCTGGTTATTATAGGCGCGCCGGAGCAGCTCAATGGTGATATGGGGATGCTCGTCATGGAGCTCTTCCGCCAGCCTGCGGGCCTCCTCGTCAGTGACCGCCTCGCCCTTTTTGATCTTCTGCAAAATCGGATTGGCACGGGTAAGCTCCCGTATGCGCTCCTCCACCAGCTCCCGGTATTTCGCCACAGAAAGGGCCTCATGCTCAGGGCCGAATTCGATCATCTCTTTTGTGTGCACCAGGTCTTTCAGGTTCAACCTGACCTGCTCATTGCCTGTTCCCTGACCTTCCCTGAATTTCATGAGAGGGGCGAGCCTTTCCCCCAGTTCGTCAAAGGAACTATCGGATATTGTTTTCCAGAAGGCACTGGTCTGCGAAGATTCGATCAGCGCCCGCTCATCAGCCACAATATTGACCGAAAGGGGCAGCTCGGATATCTGTTCAATAACATTGGCCTTTAAATTCTCATATTTATCTTTTTCTCCCGCCAGCAGGGCCAGTGACGTTTCAAGGAGGTCTTTTTTAAACCGCATGGCCTTGAAATCCACCTGGGATATGGTGCGGAACAGCGGCTTGATGACAGTGCGCAGAAATTCGATCTTCTGGCCGGTCAGACGGTTCCAGAAGTTCGGGTCTTTGCATTTTTCAAGATCAGACGCCGCCTCCATAATGGTCACGGAACCGGCCGGTAGCGCCTCTATCTGCTTTTGCAACAGCCCGATTTCCTTACGGGCAATCTCTTCTTTATGCAGGGACAACGCCTTTTCAATCTTATCGATACGAAGGCCCGCATACCGCACCGGCAGGGGCACCTGGGGCGGCAGGTCTTTGCCTTTCGGCGTTACCTTGAAATATTCGAAGTTGTCCCAGCAATCCATAATGAGAAACACGTCTTTTTTCGTACACCATGGCCTTATCTTTGCCTCTTCCAGGAGCCTGGTGCCCCTTCCTATCATCTGCCAGAACTTCGTATACGAATACACCGGTTTCGCGAACACCAGGTTCAAGATCTCCCGCACGTCTATGCCGGTATCGAGCATGTCCACGCTCACCGCTATACGGGGCATATCGTTTGTTTTAAACTGGTCCAGCAGGCCGCCCTTGCCGTACACCCGGGGGTCGTCTGACACAATCACCTTGGCAAGCTCCCCCTTGTATTCCGGGTACAGGGCGTCAAATATCTTCTCAATGCGGCGGGCATGGGATTTTGATACGCAGAAAAAGACGGTTTTACCCGGCAATACGCCATTGGCGTCTTTAATTGACTCCTCCATGAATTCTTTCACAATCAGGGCATTGGTGCCCTGGTTGATCACGGTCTTTTCAAGCTCGGTACCCTCGTAATTGATCTCCTCGATCTCCTTGCCCTCAAGCATCAGCTTTTTCTGGTCTTCCAGGGATATGGTCCGCTTGTTTATCCCCTCTTCCTGGAACCGGGTCTTAATCTTCATCACCTGAAAATTGCACAGGTACGGAGGGATATGGTTAATCGCCTCGTCATAGGAAAAGGCGAAGGTGGGCAGGCCGTCCTCGCAATCGAAGAGCTCAAAGGTATTGTGGTCAATCACGTCCGTCGGCGTCGCGGTAAGGCCCAGCACGATGGTGTTGAAGTATTTTATGATTTCCTGGTAGGTGTTGTATATCGATCTATGGCTTTCGTCTATAACGATCAGGTCAAAAAAATGCGGGGACAGGGGGTTCTTCTCGTCCCGTATGATGTTAAGCATCGTGGGGTAGGTTGATACGTAGATGCGCCGGTCCTTCACTATCTCTTTTTCGCCCACATGGGGCCAGCGCGGTTCGTCGGGCAGGTATTCCTTGAACGCCTCCAGCGCCTGGTCACGGAGGGCTATCCGGTCCACCAGGAAAAGCACCCTCACCGCCCACCCGGCCCTCATGAGCGCGGAAACGAAGGACACGCACACCCGCGTTTTGCCCGTGCCGGTCGCCATGACCAGGAGGAACTTCCGCTTCTTTTTCTCAAGCGCCTCCATGACAGCCCGGATGGCCCGGATCTGATAATCCCTGCCCGTTATGAATGTATTGATCAGCTCGCCGGCAAGTGCCTTGTTGTGCGCGCGTATATAGGCGAACCGCTCCAGATCGTCCCGCGTGGGAAAGCCGAAGACCTTACGCGGCGGATACCGGTCCAGGTCCCAGAAAAAAATATCATGGCCGTTGGTATAAAAGCAAAATGGCAGGTCACCGCCCTTCTCTTTCTGTATGTTATGGCAATACTGCTTTGCCTGCTCGCGGCCCAGCTCCGCGTCCTTGGATGTTTTCTTTGCCTCCACAACGGCCAGGAAGCTTCCATCTTTACCCACCAGCACATAATCCGAATACTGGTGGCCCGCATAGGGCGAATGGGACTCCTTTGTCCGTTCGTCCGAAACAAGGATATCATGCTCTTCTATCACCTGCGTACGGTCATCCAGGTTCCAACCGGCAGCGGCGAGCTTCTTGTCAATGATCTCCTTTCGGGTTTGGGCTTCGGTTCTGGTCATGGTTATTTTACAAACAAAACTTCTAGTTATAAACTATTATATAATAATTCACTATTTGATAATATTTTCCACGGTTTCAGATAACCGATTCCATTCTACCGGGTTCCATCTTTTCAGGGCTTTTTCAAGTATCATTGAATCAAGTCCGCGTTTCAAGTCCTTTACCGGAATAACAAGAAAACGCCACTGGCTCGGATCAACCTGATCGGCCTTATTCTCATCATCTTCAAGATGAAGGCCAAAAATGAAAATATCACAGAACCATCCTTCCGGCTCAATTTCCTCGCCCGGATGATCCCTGAAGAAGTAGTCCGGAGCCTTTTTTTTCCAGCCAAAACTTAATAAATACTTTTTCGTTTTACCCCAGAGTTGAAGCGCGGCTATCTGGCGCACCTGAATTCTATAACGTTTGTTGTCTCTTCTTAACTCCAGGTCCCAGGGATGCCAGCCCAGTCCAACCAGTTTCCATTCGCCGCCCAGTGCGTAAAGCACCATCATTTCAACAATATCACCGCGATGGGAATTATTAAGAATATTACTACTGTAATAATGTTCCGCAACCATTCTGATGATTTCATCACGGCTCGGAGATAATGTATTATCATTTCCCATATTAGCATATCAGAATTGAGGTAGGCATAACTCCCCCCTCCTACTCCACTTCCCCCGTCCTCTCCTCATCGCACGGCGCGCCCCGCTCCTTTATCGCGAGCCTGACGCCGCATTTTCCGTATTTTTCAATCAGAATCGCCCTGCCCGTGGTGACCGCGACCATGGCATTGCTGGCGCACACCTTCATCCTGCCCACTTCGGGTTCTCCTTCGGGACAGGATACCTCGTACTCGAAATAATGCCAGAAGGGCTTTCCCGTGCTCGGGGGATCATCCATTGCATCGGCAAGAATAACAAATGGAGCAAGGCACAGGGCAAGCAGTAGTATTAATCGTTTCATGACCCCCCCTCTATTTATTGTCTTTTATGAACTAATGCGCGGAAATCATCATCAATGCGGCCAGAGCGGTGCAGTGAGAAAAAGCCCAACGCATGCATATCCCTTGCCTAATCTGAACACAGTAAACGCCTCTGTCAAGGACTTTCTCCGCATAACAAATTCAATTTGACCTGTATACTGGATACAAATCGCCGGAATTTGTGGTTAGGGTATCGGTAAATTTACTTATGTGGAAATGCGAAATAGTGATAGACAATCAGCCCCTTCCCTCATGCCCCCTGCGGGGGTCAGGGGGGTGGGGCGACCTGAGTAAAAATTTTTTTCCCAAACCAGATCCCGTGACGTCTAAGAGTATGTTGAAGGTCAGAAAAGGCGATCTTCACGGTATCAAAAGGAAGTTTTCGGTCCGTTTGATAGGGAATGAGGGTAAAAAGGTCTTATAAAATAATTTTTTTCAAGGAGGGTCTGTTCATGAAAAAAAACAGAATACTCATTTACCTTTCAGCTGTTGTCATGGCTGGCGCGCTCGCCGGTTGTGAGAACAACATATACAGCGACGAGGAAGCCACGAACATGGCGTTATTGATGGCGAGCATGAGCCAGAACGCAGCGACAATGGCTTCGGAAGCCCAGGGCATCCAGTCGTCGCTGCTGGGCATAGGCAGCAGGGCCGCGGTCCAGGGCTCTGTGGAGGAACCGATGGCGCCCGGCGCCATACTGTTCAACCCCTACCGGGGCGTCTGGCACGGGCCGGACCTGGAAGGATGGTGGACCAACCACTACGTGGATGTGCTCGGGTACAGCATGACACTCAAAATCCGCAGGGATTATCCGGCGAACGCGTTCGAGTATCAGCTGACGATAACCTATAAGGACATGGTGACCGACTTCTCGTACAACGACCACCTGTATATCGCCATGGGCGAAAACGGGCTGGTAAGCGGCTACTACTATATGAACGAACAGAACAGCGAGGCTTCTGTGCCGGTGCAGGAGGTCAACTGGAAATTCGATTTTTCGGACTGGAACCCCGTAACCGGCGCCGGAACGTTTAACTTTGAATGGGACGTCGATGTCTTCAGCGGCACGGTGGTGGATTATCATCAGTCCCTGGACATTGTCGCAACCGCGATCGGGCCAACCACGCTTCATTCGGACGTGACCGTATATGCGGCAAACGGGATAACGGTGCTGGATACGTTCACCTTTGAATTACCGATCGTATCCGTGGAAATATCCCCGATTCTCTTTAACAATTAACGCGCATAAACCGCATTGTATCCTGCCTTAATCAACGGCCGGTTTGCAGGGAGCAGACCGGCCGTTTCTTTCTCATGCCGGATCGTTTTCAATTAAACAGTTAATAATTTTCCCATTATGCCGGCAGCGTCGTCTAATAGTATATACGGGGCCGCATGCCTCGCCGGTCATCAAAACCATGACCGACTCTGAATGCAAGGGGGGGCAACCGATATGCCGCTGGTACTGATTAATACGGATCACGCTAAGGCAAGCGCCCCGTTTCCGATCTACATCGACACAGAAGCGGAAACGCAGCGGAATGGCCTCCGGCTCTGCCATGATGCCGAACGCGCGGCGCCCGTGGATATGCCCGAAAAGAGGAGGAAGCGAAGCGCGGGAGCCCGGCATCTGGAACGGGGCATACTGACGCTGGCCAGCGGCATTATTATGCTGGTGCTGGTTATCGGCCACGCAATGAAACAGCTCATCCGGATCGTCAGGGATCCTGCCGGCAGGCAGAGACGGCATCAATCGAGCGCCATAAACACCACCATACACCGGGGTCACGGCAATGCAAACCTGTACCTGTGTAAATCATAACGGCCCGGGACGCGCGTCCCTTTCCCGCATCGGAAAACGCCCGCATCGAAGCCATCCGGCAGCAATGTCATGGTCCTGCCGCAAATTATATCTTGACAGGGTGCCTGTAATTTTCAAGAGTGCGATACTATCATTCATTAATAATTCATCAGTATTTACCAAGCAATGCGACAGAACCCCTCCCATACGGATCCCGGGTCCCTTGACAGCCCGGAAGAGATCGGATCACTCTCCGACACCGGGATCCTTGACCGCATATACCGCGCCTATGGCGAATACATCTATACGATCGTTCGGACCAGAATGGAATCAGCCGGATTTTCCAGAGACGACACGAACGATTGCTACGGGCATGTCATCATGAAGCTCGCGGAGAACAACTGTAAAAAGGTGCGCCAGTTCAGGGGAGGCTCCTCCTTCAAGACCTACCTGACGGTACTGTGCGGCAACGCGACCATCGACTACATGCGCTCTGAGATACGGAAGCGGCGTCTGACCACCGCGATCGACGACACGGACAGGCTCCGGGGCCTTTCCTCAGAGGATGTCGGGCCGGACCTCTTCGCCGGCGATCCGGCGCTTCAGCTCATACGGAACGAAGAGGAGGCGCTCGTCGCTGAAGCGGCAGACATGATATCCCGGGAGGTCGGCAGGCTGGACGCCCTGGATCATTGCATCTTCCGGCTCAGGATCGAGGATGGCAGGAGCTTCCGCGAGATCGACAAAACCCTCGGCATTGACAATTCAAAATACCTGTTCTCAAAAATCCTCGATAAAATCAGGAGCTCGATTGACATCCCGGTCCGCAGGAATATTGAAGAGCTCCTGGAGGAGACTCGCCATGGGAATTAACAGCTATATAAACTCTCTCCTCGACAGAAAGCGGAAACCGGCCGGGACAGCCGGCCCGGTTGACCGGATCGCGGTCAGGGCACTCGCCCGTCATGCGGACCAGGCCAGGGCGGCGAACGCGGACAGGGGCCGCACCGCAAGCTGTCTCACGGACAATGAGATGGCAGCCTTTATCGAGCTGAAAAAAGACTCCGAGGGGTATGATCGCTCGCTTCGCCATATGGCCGGATGCGCGCGGTGCCGCGCCAGGGCCGCCGCACTGACCGCGCTCCTCCTGCCGGACAGTGCGGTGAAAAAGTCACGGCCCCCGGCGGACGTGATCGCCCGGGCCTTTGACGAAGCGCGGGCCATGACCGCGGCGCGGAAGATCCCGGCCTTCAGGCGCGCGCTCGTCCCGCTCGCGGCCGCTGCCGCTGTGGCGATCGCCCTTTCAGGCCTTCTGTATCTGGTGTTCGCGCCGCACGCCGGCGCCGCCTATATAACCTTCTTCGTGGGCGATGTCACGCTGACGCACGACGGGACGCCGGCCGCGCCCGCGATCAAACGAGCCCTCGGCGACACGGACTCCATCAGGACCGGCGCGAATTCATTCGTCCTGGTGCAGGTCGATGACACGATCGTCTTCAGAGTCGCCGAGAATACGGCGGTCACCATGAAGTCGCTTCTTGATAAAAAAAGGCTTGAACTTTTCATGGCCCGGGGGACGGTACTCTCACGGGTGGCGAAGCTTTCCCGGAATGCCGAGTACCGGGTCGCCACGCCGACCCTGGTGGCGGCGGTCAAGGGGACCGAGTTCAGCGTGCAATACACCGGCGGGAAAACCGCCATCCTGGCCGTACGCAGGGGCGCTGTCGGCGCCACGGCAGCCGGGAAAGGGAAAGAGTCCCTTGTTGGCGCCGGCACGACCGCGGTCTTTACCGGCAGTGAAAAGAGAAGAAAGATAAGCGATGCGGAATCCCGCGCGCTTGCAGATCTTTCAAAAATCCCCATCATACCGGGCATAGAATCCAGGTCCGAAGGGGAGATACGCGATCTTATCGGGCCGCTCGTTGCCCAAACGGAGAAATCCGGGTCCACGCTGGAAGAGCTGGCCGCCAGATACGGCCACATCCATACCGTGAGCCTCTACAACGGGAAGGTGATAGAGGGCGTTATTCTCCACCGGGGCAAACGGTACAGAATACTCACCCCGAAGGGGGAAATCAGTATTCCGGAGCGGCAGATACGCGCAACGCGGGCGCGTTATGTTCGCGGCCGTTAAGCGTGCATCCTTAATTCCGGGACGCACCCAAAATATAAAAATTATTTAACCCGCGCAGCGCCATTTATTGAAATTGAAAAGGATACGATGCCTCGCTTTGCCATACTTTCAGCCTGTGTCATTCTGATGCTCTTATACGGGGAATTGAGGGCCGAACACCTGTTCTTTAAAAACGGCTCAATCGTCGAATGCAAGATCCTGAATGAAACGCCCGAAGCTTTCACCGTGCGCGTGAAGGGCGGCATGAAAAAAGTCTATTTCCGAAACGAGATCATGCGCGTGCTCTATACCAGGCTCTACCTGGGCAGGGTATACATCTTCAAGACGGACGGTTCGGTCCTCGCGGCCCACATCGTGGAGGAGGACCAGGAAACCTACACGGTGCGCACGGACATCAACAGCCCGGTCGAGTTCACGATACAACGCGCCGACGTGTCATTCGTTTCACGGGAAAAGCCGGCCGGCGGCGGGAGACCGGTCCCGCGCAGCGGCAGGGCCGGCGCTCCGCTTCGCGGCAGCGGCTTCCTGGCCCACACCGGGCTCACGCGCTACCTGGTCATAACGGCCGCAACGGGCGTTCTCATTCCCGTGGGTGAATTCGCGCGCCTCTACGACTGCGGCGCCGGCGTCACTGTCCGCGTCTCGATTGACAACTGTTTTTACCCCGGCATCGGCCTGGGCATCGAGTCCGGATATGCCTGGCTGCACGGCAGGACAGACCGGTCGAAATACGCGGGCATTGTCCCGTTCATGGCGGGCATGACCTACCGATTTACGGTGCGGGACAATTTCGTGATTGAACCGAGGATACGCCTGGGAGGGAGCTGGCATGCGGTGAAAAGGGCCGAGCCGGCGGCGCTCTATTTCAAGCCCCGGTATACCACGGAAAGGAGCCTTGAGTTCATGTTCGCGCTCGGCGCGGGTTTTTCCTATCGCATCAACAGGCTCGTGTTCGTGGGGATGGAAGCGGACTACGCCGGGATCGCCGAAACGCCGGGGGTGATGAGCCTCCTCTCGGTATACTTCGCCGCGGGCGTCAGATTATAACAGGTGGCCGTTTAACAGGGCATATGTCATGAAACAGGCAATCAGAATCATACTGCTGACCTTCGCCGCGCTGGGATGCGGCGATATCTATACGGACGTAATCGACCGGCAGATCCTTCCCGTGGCGCCGTCCTTCCTCCCGTCCGCGACCGCCCGTCGCGTGTACGGACAGCTGGACAGCTTCACCACGAATTACATAAACAACAACAATGTCCTGCCGGGAACGAACAGCCTGTTCCTGCCCTGCGACGCGGCGGTCAGCTCTGACGGGGTGTATATCGTGGACAGGTCCAACAACCGCGTCCTGTTTTATGCCGGTACGAGCACGACCGCGTCGCGCGTGTACGGGCAGTCGGGCAGCTTCACCTCGCTGCTGGCCAATAACGGCGGCATCAGCGCGAACACCCTGAATTCTCCCGCCGGGGTCGCGGTTGACCCGGGCGGCGTCTATATCGCCGACGCGGACAACAACCGCGTCCTCTATTATGCCGGCACGAGCACGACCGCGTCGCGCGTCTATGGCCAGGACGGCGGCTTCACCACGAACGACGAAAACAACGGCGGTCTCGGCCCCGCCAGCCTGAGCGGGCCCGTCGGCGTAGCTATTGACGCGGGCGGCGTCTATATCGCCGACGCGGGCAACAACCGCGTGCTGTACTACGCAGGCACGCAAACCACCGCCTCGCGCGTGTACGGGCAGCTGGGCGTCTTCACTACGAGCGACGAAAACAACGGCGGGGTCAGCGCCGACAGCCTGAGCCATCCCAATTCAATCGCCGTTGCCGCGGGCGGCGTATACATCTCGGATTACGGAAACCATCGCGTGCTCTACTATTCCGGCGCCGGCACGACCGCGTCGCGCGTGTACGGCCAGTTCGGCAGCTTCATAGCGAACACGCCCAACAACGGCGGGATCAGCGCGAACAGCCTGAACCGGCCCAACGGCCTGGCGCTTGCCGCGTACGGCCTCTACATCTCCGATTTCGCCAACAACCGCGTGCTGTACTACGCAGGCACGCAAACCACCGCCTCGCGCGTGTTCGGGCAATCCGGCAGGTTCAATACGAATTACCTTAACAACGGCACGCCGCTGTATCCAAGCGCCACAAGCCTCAGCGGGCCGATGGGGCTGTCGGTCAATTCAAGCGGACTCTTTATCGTTGACGCCGGGAACAACCGCGTGCTCTGGTACTGATTCGGGAACAGGGCATTTTGTATTGACAAAAGGCCGCAACGGCCCATACCTTGGCACATCTAAAGTGGATATGTGAAGACTATCCCGACAGGTCTATAATGCGTCGGAAAAAAGCTTCACGGCCTGCGGAACTCGGACAAATATGTTGAAAACTCAGACAGTCCTCGGCCGCTCAGCTCTTTTTTCCGACGCCTCACCGGCTCGTGAGGATAGTTCCTGAATCCAACGCGTCATAAAAGGTATGAACAGAATTCTCGCCATAACAATCCTCCTCTCCGTGCTCCTCCCGGGCGCGGTCTGGTCCATGGAACCGCAGGCAGGTCAGGCGGCAGTCCAAACGCGGGAAGCCGCACCGGACAATCAGGCAGCCGCCGCGGAAAACGGGAAAGGCAAGAGGACCGCGTACCGCCACGTGGTGCGGCACGACATCGGAGTCGGGGAACGATTTCTCAATCTCGGAATAGTCTATATCGGGCAGTGGGCATATTACCTGATCGTGCAGCGGGACACCATCATGGAGGTGGGCTCGTTCAAAAACTGGTATACCAACATGTACCAGCCGCATTTTGACCTGGACAGCTATTTTTACAACATTGTCATGCACTCCCTGGCGGGGATGTCGTACTATCTCTTCTACCGATCGCGGGGCTACTCAAAGCTCGGCGCGTTCCTGTGGGGCTTTGTTTCACAGCTCCTGTTTGAATTTACGATTGAAACCATTACCGAAAAGCCGAGCTTCCAGGACCTGTTCCAGACGCCGATGCTGGGGACCCTGCTGGGGATCACGATCGAATACATAAGCAACGCGCTCCTGGGTACAAACTGCAAAGCGGCCCATGTCCTGGGGTATATCCTGAACCCCTTCGCCCTGCTCCCTTTTTCAAGCTACGAGGTCATTTCATCACCCCGCGTAACGACAACCGGCGTTGGCTATTCGTTTGCCATCCGCTTTTAAGGACGCGCGCATGAGGAAGAGTATTTTCATAATCCTTGCGGCCATCCTGATTGTAGCGCCGCCCGTGTCCGGTGAGGAAGCGGCCGAGCCGGCTGCGATGAATCCCACCGAGGAGCAGGACAACCTTTTTGCGGCGAGGAAATGGCACGGCGGGCCGTATTTTCTGGCCGGCATCGGGCCCTCGGAAACGGTCTCGATTACCAATAAAATAGCCACCTGGAGCTATGCGGGCTGCCACCTGTTTCTCAACCTCGGATACTGGGCGTTTGACGCCTTCGGCATCGAGCTGGGCGGATTTATCAATTACAGCTACTTTGAGGACCTGACCGTGTACGACTACACCGGATTACTGCCGGTGATATTCGGCATGAACAAGATCACGGGCATAGACACCCACCTGTGGGACTCGTCCTTCTACCTGTCGACGATTGTGCGGCTCCCCTTTGTTAATCGCACCGATCTCTTCAATCCAATCCTGAGAATTCTGGTCGGGTATGGGATAAGCGTTTACTGGATCAAGCACATCCCCGCCTCCGTTGCGCTGCAGCTGTCGACCGCCGGATACAGCGCGAAGCTTTACTGGCTCAACCTGCTGCCTGACGCGGGATGGTCTCGCAGGGACCGATTCCAGAGCGACGGCCCCGTATTCGGCTTCTCGATCGGAAATATTTTCAACGCCTTTAACGGCAGGGAGGTCTGGTATCTTCAGCTGACGGTCCTGGCGAAGATGTACCGCGAGGTCATCGCCGTGAAGGACGGTCTGGTACTGCCCACCAAGATCGCGAACTTCGACAACATACACAACAACCACATCGTCCAGCTGCATCTGACCGCCGGCATCAGGTTCTTTTAACAACCGCGCTTAAAAATACGCGATTGCCGCGGCCGCCGATGGTGAAACCACGAACCTGACGTCACCCGGTTCCCGTTTCTCTGAACGCTCGTGAAGCACGGGAATCAGTATGCCCCACGCGCTGCCGATGGCCGCGCCGATAATGACATCGGTCCAGAAATGCTCGCTGGCAAGGGGCCGCGAAATGGCCACCAGCGTTGATGCGGCCAGCGACACGGTCCACACGGCGGGCACCCACGGGCTGTCAGGATGCCTGACGGTGAAAAGGTACGAAAACGCGGTGGACGCGGCGAAGGGCGCGCCGGCATGTCCCGAGTAAAAGGAGCGCCAGTCCCAGGACGATTTGCGCGCGTGATAATACCAGGTGTTCGGCTTATACATGTAGGGCCGCGCGCGCGGCATGGCGCACGCGACGATCTCGTTCATCATCGAGGAAACGGCGATGGCCTGGCCGACAATGAGAAAATCCTCAAGCACCCCGCGCCAGCCGTAGTCAGGGAGCTCGACAAAGCTCATGCAGAGCATGGCGCCCGGTATGAGTACGGTGCCGATATCCCCGACAAGGCTCCAGCGGCGGTAGTTGTAATTGATCACCGGGCGGTCCAGGACATTCACCCGCCCGGGCTTCAGGCTCGACATATGCCCCTGGGGGAGACTGTCTTCCAGCATGAGTACCGACGTCGCCACCAGCGTGCCCATGACAATGACGGGAAGATCCACCTTCAGATTGACCGAAAAGGGCGATTGCTTCACGTCTTTCCTGTTCTCTTCCGCTCCATCCGCCAGAAGGTTGCCCGTGGCGGCAGCACAGAGGAGCGCCGTTATCAATACATATGCAAATATTCTTTTACACATACAGTTCGCATCCCTCTCGTTAGCCCATACTCTCACAGCGCAGCTCCAGTGTTGAAGCGTTACGCACTGCTGTCAACATTTAAAATCAGACCCGGTTCGATAGCATCCAGACCATCACTTCCGCTTGACAAAAACAGCGTCAGGGTTTATCCCGTCATGATGGGACCCAGGGTAACAGCCATGACAGCAATCTATGGCCGCCGTGTTGCCGGAAGTCTTGTTTCCGCGGCCCTGACTGCATTAATCTTTTTCTGCCCGGCGTACGCGAAAGAGAACCCGGAAGCCGCCGCGATCAGCACGCCAGTCCCCCTGGAGACAGGCGGCCTCAATCCCTTCCTTTCCGACAGGTACCGCTATGAAAACATGTGGCTCTTCCCCCGTCTGTGCAGCAGTGTGCTTGCCTGCGGCATCAGCTTTGTCGATTGGGACGCGTACGACTGGCTGACCGCCGGCGGTATTATCGCCTCAACAGCCGCGTTCATGACTCCTTTTGACGGCCTGTCCGCGGATGCGCGAATCCATCAATGGGTCAGTGACATCAGGAACAGGGACCTGAAATACCTGTTCCCCCACGTGGACACGCTGGCATGGAGCGGCGTCGTGGCGTCATGGGGCCTGATATTTTACGGATCGGGATTGATCTTCAAAAACAGCAGGCTGCTGGAATACATATCGCTCACGCTTGAAGCCATCGGCGTCACCCAGTTCTACCACGTGACGTTCAAGCTGATTATGGGACGCGAAGGCCCTCCCAATGGAGACGGCCGCGGAGTCATTTACGGGCCGAGGCGCAGCCTGAATTATTTTCCCTACGGCACCCCGTCGGGCCATATCGCCACGCTGTACGCGATGACTACCGTTGCGGCCGAATACTTTGACAGCCTGGCGCTCCGGATCATAAGCCACGTGCTGGGAGTGTATTACGCCGTCAACCTCATATATAACCAGCAGCACTTTGTATCAGACATCATCTGGGGCGCGTCCATGGGATATTTCATCGGCCACTGGATCGTTAAGCACCGGTCAAGCAGGTACGCCCATGCCGGGAAGAAGCGTACCGGCGGCATAACAATAATCGATGCCGGTCCGGACCAGCCGGGAGAAGTGGTCGCCTTCCCCTTCTTCAACGCGGACGCGAAAAGCTTCAACCTGTGCGTGAATTACATTTTTTAACCTGCCGCGTAATCTCCCATCATGAAATCTCTTGTTACGACCCGCCCAGCAGGGCAGAATACGAACGTGGCGCGTTGAGGCTCTCCTTGAGGACCACGCGGTGCTTGTACCCGGCCGGCACATGATAGAGCTTGAAAATCTGCTGCGTGGCGCGGCAGCCAAGGCTCTGCGGGTCCCTGAACAGATCCTTGACCACTTCCATGAAATTTATCGAAATGCCCACGTACAGGTTCTGCGAACGCATCGGGTAGCTGTAATTGTCCCAGGCGGCGCGACGGTCGTAGGAGGTATAGCCCCTCACGCCATATCCGATATCTATCATAATGTAGCGCAAGAAGTTGGGTATATTCACTCCAACCTCCCTGAAGCCGGCGAGCTTTATGTTCGCCATAATAATCATGCCGTCATAATCGTTGCGCAGCAAGAGCAGCCTGTCGGGGTGCTCTCTGAAAAATTTGCTCGGCCAGTATTCCACGCTCAGGCTCAGAAAAGCGTCCACCTTCGGGAAGGCCGAAAGAAAGCATCCCAGTAGTATACCAGCATAATCGAAAACGAGGTCCTGGTAGGAAAAACCGCTCCCCATGTAGGCGTCCACGATTTCCATGGAGAGCCCCATGAGCGATGTCAGCAGGGTCGAATACAGGAAGCGGTATGGTGATCCCCTTTCAGTATAATTGAACACCGCGCAGCTCAGGCGCATGGCGGAATAATGGGTGAACATCTTGATCGCCTTGTCGAATCCCCCATAGGGGGTGCCGTGGCCGAAAAACCCGTCGTGCGACCATTTCCAGTAATCCCTCTTCGGCCCGCCGCCAGTGTAAAGGGCATAGGAGAGAGTCGCTGTCGGGAACCCGACTGAATACAGGTACCGTATTACATCGCGCGTGATTTTATTATCCCAGCGGGCGGGTAATTTTGTGCCTGGCGACTCTGTTTCGGTCTTGCCGGTTTTTTCCTCGGCGTACGCTGTGCCGCCCGCGCCCGGGTTAAAAGAAAAAAACGGACCTGTCGCCGCCGCGAGAACCGCCATCGCGGTGAGAATCATTGTTATGATCGCTTTTTTTCTCATCCGGTACCCGGTCAATCATGTGAAGACGCCAGTAACAGCGCCTCATTGCATCCGGTATAAATTTTAACCAGATGGTTAAAAAAACAACCATTTTTTGTATGATCATTTTACATTCAGGATGTCGCAGCAGGATGGAAAAACTCCTCATGGAAAGTGATAAAATATTGCTTTTGTCAAATAATTCAAATAATGAAGCCAATCAGGCCTTCAAAAACTGAATAATCCAGCAGATCGTCTGCTTACGATGCTATCGAATGCCCAACGTGCGTTTCTTCCATAGCATATAGATCGCAGGGTAGACTAATAATTCCATAATAAATGAAGTAAAAAGGCCGCCTACCATCGGCGCGGCGATACGCTTCATCACGTCGGCGCCCGTTCCCATCGACCACATGATCGGCATGAGGCCCATGGCTGCCGCCATGACCGTCATGATCTTCGGGCGTATGCGCTTCACCGCGCCATGGACGACGGCATCCTTCAACTCGGAGAGATTGTTCAGCAGGCCTTTCCGTCTGGCATCGTCGTACGAGAGGTCCAGGAAGAGGAGCATGAACACCCCGGTCTCCGCGTCAAGCCCCATAAGGGCGATCATCCCGACCCAGGCCGCGATCGAGGTGTGATAGCCGAGGATATACATGAGCCACACCGCGCCGACCACCGAGAAGGGCACGGCAAGCATGACCATGGCCGCCTTGAATGTCGATTTCGTGTTCATGTACAGCAGCACGAATATTAAGAGTATCGTTATCGGCAGCACGATCTTCAGCCGTTCTGTAACGCGCTGCATATTCTCATACTGACCGCTCCAGACAAGGGTGTAGCCGGCGGGCATTGCTACGCGCGCTTTGACGATCTCCTTGGCCTCCTTCACGAAGGAACCGACGTCCCGGTCGGCGATATCAACATACACATATCCGGCAAGCCTGCCGTTCTCGTCACGAATCATCGCGGGTCCGCCGGTCAGCTTTATTTCGGCGACTTCCTTCATGGGCACCTGCATGCCGTCCGTGGTCGTGATAAACACTCGTTCCAGGTCGTCAACCTGCGTGCGCAGGGCCCGCGGATACCGCACGTTAATCGAATACCGCTCCCTTCCCTCGATGGTCGTTGACACGGTCTCTCCGCCGATGGCGCTCATGACCGTTTGCTGAAAATCCTCTATGGTGAGGCCGAACCGCGCCAGGGTCTCCCGTTTGGGAATGAGGTCCACGTAAAAACCTCCGCTGACCCGCTCCGAAAATACGCTCCTGGTGCCCCTGACTTTCTTCATCACTGATTCTATATCGGCGCCGATGCGCTGGATCTCATTGAGGTCCGAACCGAAAATCTTGATGCCCACGGGCGTTCGAACTCCCGTCGTGAGCATGTCGATTCTTCCCTTTATCGGCATGGTCCAGGCATTGCTGTTCCCCGGTATCTGGAGCTTCTTGTCCATCAATGCGATAAGCTCGTCATAGGTGATTCTATCGGGCCATACGCGGCGCAGAAGCCATTTGAGAGGGGCGGGAGCCCAGGAGGAATACCATCGTTTCTTTTCACGCCATTCGCTCTGCGGCTTCAGGTGTATCGTCGTTTCCATCATGGAAAAGGGCGCCGGGTCGGTCGAGGTGTCGGCCCTGCCCGCCTTGCCAAAGACCGTGTCCACCTCGGGAAACGACTTCAGGATTTTATCCTGCATGAGAAGCAGATTGCGCGCTTCGGTCACGGATATGCCGGGCAGGGTCGTGGGCATATAGAGCACAGTACCCTCGTTCAGGGGCGGCATGAATTCCGACCCGAGCTTGAAATACACGGGAACGGACAGCGCGACCAGAAGCACGGCACCGCCGATGACCCGCTTCGGATGTTCAAGGACCCAGCGGCATGGCGGTTCGTACAATTTAAAAAGGAATTTGCTGACCGGATGTTTTTCCTCCGGATAATACTTGCCGACGAACAGGCTCGTTGCCGCTGCGGAGAGCCACTTCAGCTTCAGTTTGAATGGTTCCAGTCTGGTAAACAGCATCCGCACCGCCGGATCGAGCGACACGGCCAGCAGGGAAGCGATGGCGATTGTCAGGGTCTTTGTCCATGCGAGCGGCGTGAAAAGCCGCCCTTCCTGGTCCACCAGCGTAAAAACGGGCAGAAAGGCAACCGCTATCACGAGCAATGAAAAAAACACGGACGGCCCCACCTCCATGAGGGCCTCCAGGCGCACCTCGTGGAAATCACCCTTCCGCCCATCCTCGATCCACCATTCAATTTTTTTGTAGGCATTTTCGACTTCTACAATGGCCCCGTCCACCAGGACGCCGATGGATATGGCGATCCCCGAGAGGCTCATGATGTTCGACGTTATCCCGAAAAAATACATGGGGATGAACGCCAGCAGCACCGATATCGGGATGGTAATGATCGGCACCATTGCCGAGGGGAAATGCCAGAGAAAAAGAAGGATTACCAGGCTGACGATCGCCATTTCCATCAGAAGCTCTTCCTTCAAATTATCGATGGATCGCCGTATCAGGTCCGAGCGGTCATACACGGTCTTGATCTTCACCCCTTCCGGCAGCGTGGGCTTCAGGTCCTCCAGCTTCTCCTTGATCCGTTTTATTACGTTCAGCGCGTTCTCCCCGTGCCGCATGACCACGATGCCGCCGACAACATCTCCTTCGCCGTTCAACTCCGCCAGCCCGCGACGTATCTGCGGTCCCAGAGTGACCGTGGCGACCTCTCCCAGCAGCACCGGCGTTCCCCCGCTCTCCTTGACGACAATCTTCCTCAGATCATTTTCGCCCCTGACATACCCCCTGGCCCGCACCATGAACTCCCTGCCTGACCACTCAATCAGGCGCCCCCCCGCTTCGTTGTTGTTCCGTTTGATGGCATCAATGACGTTCATGAGGGAAAGATTGTACGCGTGGAGGCGGTCGGGGTCCACGATGACCTGATACTGCTTCTCAAAACCGCCGATGCCGGCCACCTCGGCCACGCCCGGCACGCTCTGAAGTGCGTATTTGAGGTTCCAGTCCTGGAACGAGCGCAGGTCGGCCAGATTGTGCTTGCCTGACGTATCGAGCAGGACATACTGGAATATCCATCCCACGCCGGTGGCATCAGGACCCAGCTCCGTTTTCACGCCGGCCGGGAGGCTCCCCTGTATTCTGGAGAGGTATTCTATGACACGGCTGCGCGCCCAGTAGATGTCGGTCCCATCTGCGAAGATGACATACACATACGAAAAACCGAAGTCGCTGTATCCGCGGATGGCCTTGATCCGGGGAGCGCCCAGGAGAGAAGATATGATCGGATAGGTCACCTGGTCCTCGATGATATCGGGGCTCCGGTCCCATTTTGTATAGACGATCACCTGGGTGTCGGAAAGGTCCGGGATCGCGTCAAGCGGGATATGGTAGATCGCGTATACCGCGGACGCGATCAGACCCGACATGATCATGATGACCAGCAGCTTGTTGTGCGCGGAGAAGGATATGATCCTTTTTATCATCGACGAAACCTCAATGCGTATGCGCTCCCGATGCCTCTTTGAATGCCGCCCGCAGCGATGACTCCGAATCGACCAGGAAGTTGGCCGACGTCACGACCCGTTCTCCCCCCTTCAGGCCCGAGATCACCTCATAGTACCCGTCGCTTGACCGTACGCCGAGCTTCACCTCGTAGGGAACAATCAGGTCGCCCTTCCCTGCGATAAAAACATAATTGTGCACGCCTGTCCGCATAACCGCCTGGTCACACACGGCGAGCTTCCTTCCGACATTGTATGACAGCTTCGCATCGCCGTACATGTTCGGCTTGAGGACCAGGCCGCCGTTCGGAATCACAACCCGCGCCTTCAGCACGCGCGTATCCGGATCCATAAAGGGATTGAAAAAGCTGATCCTCCCCCTGAATGTTTTGCCCTCCCAGTAGGAGAGCGTCACCTCGACCGGCATACCGGTTTTAACATAGGGCAGATCCGACTCATGAATATCGAGTTCTCCCCATATCACGGACAGATCCACAATCTCCATGAGGGCATCATTCACCATGATCTTCTGTCCCTGAAGCACGGTTTTTTCGGTTACGTATCCTGACGAGGGCGCGTACAGGGTCGCCGCGCGCTCGATTTTTCCCGTGGATCGTATGCGATCGATCTGGTAATCCGATATGTCCAGCAGGCGGAGCCTTTCACGCGCCGCCGTACCGATTTCGTTCATGGTGTCCGACATATCGGCGTCCCGCCCGTCCCTGAATTTTTGTCCGGCCCTGAGCGCCGACAGATATTCCTGCTGCGCCGAAAGGAGCTCGGGGCTGTAGATCGACAGGAGTGGAGCCCCCTTTTTCACGAACTGACCGGTCTGGTTGACGTATAACTTCTCGACCCAGCCGCTTACCTTGGTCATAACCCGGTACTGTCTCGTTTCGTCCGGCACGATGCGCACCGAGGTGCGTATCTCTTTCCGTATGGGCCTGACTTTGACCTCCTCGAGTGAGAGGCCGATCATCTCCCTCTTTTCCCTGGTAATCGTTACCGGCGCGAGGCCCGACGGCGTGACGATCTCATCATCTTCGCCACCGGCTTCAAAAGGGATCATCTCCATACCCATGGAGTCCTTGCCCGGCTTGTCGCTCACCTCATTCGGGTTCATGGTCGAACGGTACATTGTCTTTTTTTCCCGGTGCTTCTCTTCTTTTTTCAGGGGAACCAGTTTCATTCCGCAGATGGGGCATTCCCCCGGAGCATCCTGCACGATCTGGGGATGCATGGGACACGTGTAGAGCTGTTTCTGCTCCTCGCGGTGCGACTCATGGCCCAGCGGCAGATAGGTTATCAATACATAGCCGCCGATAAGGCTGACGGCGATAGCGAGAGCGACAATCTTCCATTTATGCTTCATTCCAATACCTCCACGCCCATGAGGGCGTTGAGCTCCGAGTACGAGGCGTAGTATTCCTTCACCGCCATGACACGCTCCCTGCGATACCGCAGCAGCATACGCACGGTATCCACCACGGGCATAAATTCCACCGTGCTCGTGCGGTAGCGGGCCAGTGTCGTCTCGAGCGCAAGCTCCGCCTGCGGGATGAGTCGGTCATTGTACAGCCGATACAGGTCCCGCCACTTGACCATCCGGCTTACCAGCGTATTGGCCCGGGCCGTCATTCTGTTCAGGGCGTCCAGGTACAGGTTCCGCGCGGACTCGCTTTTTTTCTTCATCTCTTCGACCATGGGGATATTTTTCTTCCAGAACCAGAAGGGGACTGAAATACTCACCATGGCCGAAACCATATCATTCCGTTTTGTTTTTTCTGACTTGTAGACCGCGGACGCCCCGCCCGAGCCGAACATGGGGTCGATGAAATTTTTCCTCCGACTGTCCTGCCGCTGCATGTACGAAAGCCCCACATCGATGTCCGGCGCATATTCGGATTTCTTCAGCAAGATCTCATTCCTGCTCATCTCAACGCCCAGATGGAGGATCTTCAGCTGCGGATTGGACGCGGTCAGTTCCTCGATCACCTTTCCTGCGTCGATCTCACTGAATCGCGGGTCCGGCAATGGCGTGATTCGCGACTTCACCTTCGTCCCGGCAAGATAATTAATATTCTGCTCAAGCTCCTCCTGCCGTTGCCTGAGACCGATGAGCTCCTCTTCTGCCATGGTGTATTCAATCTTCGCCTTGACGACATTCGAAAGACTTCCCAGGCCGGCCTTTGTCGCCGCCACCTCGCTGTCCACCACCAGTTTCATCTGCTTCTGAATATCTTCGACAATCCGTATGGACGACAATGTGTACATCAACTCGTAGTAATTCAGACGGAGCATGTGAAGGGTCTCGGCCTTTTCGGCCTTGAGGGTTTCCTGAGCCATCTCGTATTCATTAATGGCGATCTTCTTCTGGAAGGGGAGCCTGCCTGTCGGGATCTTCTGGGAGACGCCGATCTCCTTTGAGGTCATGTTGTCTTTCGTTAAGGAGGGCGATGTTACCGGCAGGTTGTTTATGCCAAGCTTGACCTTGGGATCCTCGAGCGCGGTGCTCTGCGGAATCCTTTTTTTCATCATCAACACTTGCGCTTCCATCGCCCGTAAACGCGGGTTTCCCGAAAGAGCCGTTCGTTGCAATTCCACGAGGGCCGGCTCCCGGCCAGAGACCGATGCCGTGATCAGCATCACCATTATGACAAACACTGTGCGCATAGTTATTCCAACAGGCTGCGGGCGAAGGATAACCGCCGTCGCCTCTCCCCTCCCGCCAGAATCATGCAATTACCGTTTAATGATGCGTGTGTTTCGTTTTATCAGAACCGCCTTTTTTCGCTCCGTCCTTCTTGCCCGCAGGGCTTTTTTCAAGGGTCACGCCGCTCTCCCGCAGCTTCTTCATATACTTTTCCGGGTTCTTCCTGAACTCATCCGGGCATGAGGAGCAGCAGAAATAAATACGGTGTCCCTTGTAATCGATAAAAAAATTCTTGTTTATGGGTTCACCCATGACCGGGCAGAGAGTCTGAGCTTTCACCGTCTTTTGATCGGCCATGGCCCCGGGAGCGGTTATATCCGCCACAAAAAAAGCAACGGCCAGCGCCATCAATACGGCCGTCAGTGTATGTTTTGTCCTCTCCTGTGCATTCATGATTTAACCTCCATTATAGTATACTATATAATACAACTGTTTGTTAAACGCGTCACTTTTTTATATATATAAACACCTCTTTTTCAGAAATTATTATACAATCCGTATTTCATCAACAGACTCCCCGAATCACAACGCTGCCCGTCTATGATCGGTATTAAATGGAATATTCCACCGCGCCTTTATTTCTCCTTTTCAAGTTATACTTCTGAACAAGGTCTTCGAGAGTAACGCTATCGAGATATTCCGCCAGGACAGCGTCCATGCCCTTCCAGATCTCCCGCGTGACGCATTCCGTCGACCTGTCGCACAATGTCGAATTCGCCACGCACTCCACAAGGCACAGGTCGCCTTCAAGGGGCTCGATTATCTCCCGGAGCCTGATCTCCGATGCCGGCCTCCCGAGCAGGTAGCCCCCGTGGGCCCCCCTGAACGTCGTCACCAGACCTTTTGCCTTCAGGGGGATTATTATCTGGCTCAGGTATTTCTCGGATATCTCCTCGGCGCGCGCGATCTCCCTGAGGAAGACCGGCTCTTTCTTCTCGCTGGCGCCCAGGGTCAGCATCAGCCGGAGGCCGTACCGGGATCGGGTGGAGAGCTTCATTGCGCGCCGTTGCCCCCGAACAGCCAGGTTGACAGGTAGCGCTCCCCCGTGTCCGGAAGGAGCACGACCACGGTCTTTCCGGACGATTCCTTCCGCCCCGCCACCTGCAGAGCGGCCCAGAGCGCGGCTCCGCTCGATATGCCCGCGAGGATACCCTCCTCGCGCGCGAGCCGGCGCGTTGTGTCCCCCGCGTCCGTATGTTTCACGGGAATCACCTCGTCCACGACGCCGTCGTTGTATATACGCGGCACAAACCCGGCGCCGATGCCCTGGATCCGGTGCGGGCCCGGGGCGCCCCCGGACAGCACCGGCGAATCGGCCGGCTCGACCGCGACGATCCTGACCGACGGCTTCTTCTTCTTGAGGACCTCGCCCACGCCGGTCACCGTGCCGCCGGTCCCCACGCCGGCAACGAAAATATCGACCGCGCCGCCGGAGTCATCCCAGATCTCCTCGGCCGTGGTCCTCCGGTGCATGTCGGGATTCGCCGGGTTGTTGAACTGCTGGGGCATGTAGCTGTTCGGCGTGCCCTTCGCCAGCTCCCCGGCCTTTTCGATCGCCCCCTGCATCCCCTTCGACCCGTCGGTCAGCACCAGCTCCGCTCCCAGGAACTGGAGGAGCTGGCGCCGTTCGACGCTCATGGTGTCGGGCATGGTGAGGACAAGCCGGTAGCCCCGCGCGGCGCAGACGAACGCCAGCCCGATGCCGGTATTGCCGCTGGTCGGCTCGATGATCACCGTGCCTTCGCCGATGGAGCCTTCCTTCTCAGCGGCCTCGATCATCGCGAGCCCGATCCTGTCCTTGACGCTCGACAGGGGATTGAAGGATTCCAGCTTCGCCAGCACGCTCGCCCCGCCGGCGCAGGCGAGCCGGTTGATTCTCACCAGCGGCGTGCGGCCGACCGTTTCGGTTATATCGCCGTATATTTTTCCCATATGACGCTCCTCTTCCCTTGTTGTCTCGCCATGCGCCTACCCCGTTGCGGCGGCAATCGCCTGGCCGATATCCTCGATGATGTCGTCGACATGCTCTATGCCGACCGAGAGCCGTATGAAATCGGGCGTGACCCCGGCCATCAGCTGCTCTTCTCCCGAGAGCTGCTGGTGCGTGGTGCTGGCCGGGTGGATCGCCAGCGACTTTGCGTCTCCCAGGTTGGCCAGGTGCGACACCAGGCGGAGCGAGTTGATGAACCGCTTGCCCGCTTCCATGCCGCCCCTGATGCCGAAGCCGACGATCGCGCCCGCGCCATGCGGCAGGTACCGCTTCACGCGTTCCCGCTCCGGGCTGGAGTCAAGGCCGGGATAGCTCACCCAGTCCACGCCATCGTGCCCTTCAAGATACCGGGCCACCGCGAGCGCGTTTTCTGAATGACGCGGCATCCTGAGATGGATCGTTTCCAGCCCCTGCAGGAACAGGAACGCGTTGAAGGGCGAGAGCGCCGGCCCGATGTCGCGCAGGAGATTGACGCGCGCCTTCACGATGTAGGCGATGTTCCCCGCCGGGGCAAGCGCCTCCACGAAGTCGAGGCCATGGTAGCCCGGGTCCGGCTCGGTGATGAGCGGGAACCTGCCCCCCGACCAGTCGAACCTGCCGGAATCGACGATCACCCCGCCGACGGAAGTCCCGTGCCCGCCGATAAACTTGGTCGCCGAATACACGATGATGTCCGCGCCGTGGTCGAAGGGGCGCAGCAGGTACGGGGACACCGTGTTATCGAGTATGAGGGGCACGCCGCTTTCGTGTGCGACCCCTGACAGCCCCTCGAGATCGGCCACGTCGAGCTTCGGGTTGCCGATCGATTCCGCGTACACGGCTTTCGTTTTCGAGGTGATTGCGCTTCTAAACGCGTCCAGGTCGTTCGACTTCACAAACCTGACCGTCACCCCCATCTTCGGGAGCGTGTAGCGGAACAGGCTGTAGGTCCCGCCGTAAAGGTTGTCGGCCGATACGATCTCGTCCCCGACCCGCGCGATATTCAGGATGGCGAGAGTTATCGCCGCCTGGCCGCTCGCGACCGAGAGCGCGCCGGCCCCTCCTTCGAGCGCCGCGACGCGCTTTTCGAACACATCGTTGGTCGGGTTCATTATCCTGGTGTAAATATTCCCGAATTCGGCAAGAGAGAAAAGACTGGCCGCGTGGTCGGTATCCCTGAACTGGTAGGACGTGGTTTGATAAATCGGCACCGCCCGTGATCCGGTTGCCGGATCCGGCTCCTGTCCGCCGTGCAGTGCGAGCGATTCGACCCTGAGTTGATGGTCAATTTTTGTCATGAACGACCTCGCATTTTATATACTAGTAATTCTATTATATTACTAGTATATAAAACAGACCCGATAGCAGTCAAGATTAATATTTGATTTGTTGCGAAATGAGCGTCTCGCGCTCACAGGGCCCCCCTGCCGGGGTCCTATAAAGCCCCCCCCCTAAATCCCCCGGAGGGGGACTTTAATGGCTTGAAAGCCCCCTGTGGGGGGTTTGGGAGGAGTTGCATAAGACTTTCGGGACGGCACCTTGGAAGTTCGGATTTGCATATAATCTATTAATTCATATCCCATCACAGATAGAAAAGCAGCTCATTTTTTTGACTACAACGCTTTTTTCTTATTGAAAGATTGCAAATGTTTGATGCATGATATATTCAGTCCGGGCGACCGGATGTGAAGGGAAATTTTTCCTTCATCGGCGCCATAATACCGATTGAATCGCGTGGTCCAATGGTACAGGTTTTCAATAAAAACTCGGCAGCACGCGCACCCCTGCTCTTTTCCATGCATGCCGCTGTCCTGTGCGGGATCGGCATCATGCAATTTCTCTGGGCCCCCGGCATATCCATGCTTTTCCCTTCCATGCTGATCACGATGTCGGCCTCTTGGTTTATCGGGAAAAAATGGGGCTTCGGCATGGCCCTGGTAGCGGCCCTGGCGGAGCTGGCGTCGCCCCTGTTCGCGGGTACGCCGCCTGCCGGCGTCTTCGGTCCTGTGTGGAATTTTATCGCCACGCTGTTCGCGAACATCCTGATCGCGCATCTGGCCGAATACACGCGGAGGCACCGGGAAGCGGAGCGTGACCTGATCCGAAAGGATTACCTGACCGGCATCGACAACATACGATCTTTTTATGATGAGGGAAGCATGGAGCTGGAACGGTGCCGCCGGAACCGGACTCCCATCACCATCGTGTACATGGACATCGACGATCTTGAATCGCTGAACGATACCCTCGGCCACAGGGTCGGGGACCGCGCGCTCCAGTCGATCGCGGCGGCGATCAAGGACGCGGTCCGCATCACCGATATCGTGGCCAGGATCGGCGGCGACGAATTCGCAGTCCTCCTCCCCGGCGGCGATTTCAGCCAGTCCAGCACCGTCATAACAAGGCTCCAGGAGACCGTCATGTCCCTGCTGACGGCGAAACGATGGCCGATATCCGTCACCACAGCCGGTATCACCTACCTTTCAATTCCCGACTCGATCGACCACCTTCTCAAGGGCGCGGAGGAATCCATGGATATCGCAAAACAATCGAGCGATACCCCTGTCAGGCATACCGTGGTGACGAAGCTCCAATTAATCGTGGGTGAAGAAAACCAGAAAAAGGGCTCCTGATACGCGGCGAAGCATCCCGCTGCGCGCGTTTCGATTTACCGTTACACGAGGCCCGTCCAACGGATATGTCTATTCACGGAAAAAAACGCAATCCAAGCCTGAAAGCTGCCTGAAAAGGGTAATTTGTTGACATTTTCCCGATGAATATTAGAATCAGTGGTATATACGGGAGATTGCAGAGCGCTTTACCGGTAAAATCGCCCTGTTTTCGGTATCAGGAAAAATTATTGGTTAAATGGACAAAAAATACCGAAATAAATAAATAGACATTCGTATCAGGGGTAATATATGCAAGTAACGCTGATCATAGGGATAGCATGGGGTCTCACAACCCTCATACTCGGAGTTGTATTCGCCAAGAGCAGTGTCCTTTTATTCTACGACCTTCCATCCGTCATGATCACCGTGGGGGGCAGCCTCGGGGCAATGCTGGTCGGCTATTCCTTACCCCAGCTCCTGAACATTCCGACCCTGTTCAGGGTGGCGGTGTTCCCTCCCAATTACAACCTGAGCGAACTGATCGTGACCATCGTGTCGTTTTCCGAAAAGGCCCGCCGCGAAGGCCTCCTGGCGCTTGAAGACGACCTGGAAGAGCTTGACGATCCCTACATGAAAAAAGGGCTCCAGCTCGTCGTGGACGGCACCGATCCGGAGCTGGTGAAGAACATCATGGAGACCGAGATCGACCAGATGGTGAGGCGCCACGACGACAACAAGCGCATGTTCGACGACTGGGCCGGGTTCGCGCCCGCGTTCGGGATGATCGGAACCCTGATGGGACTGGTCATGATGCTGGTCAACCTGAGCGACCGGTCTTCAATCGGCCCCTACCTGGCCGTGGCCATCATCACCACCCTGTATGGCGCGATCCTCTGTTACCTGGTGTTCCAGCCGATGGCATCGCGACTCGACATCATGACCAACAACGAGATACTCATGCGGTCAATCATATTGATGGGAGTCCTCTCCATTCAGTCCGGCGACAACCCGCGCATCGTCAAGGACAAGCTGATATCCTTCCTCGCCCCGGGCATGAGGGAAGCGATCAGCGAGGAAGTGAGCGACTGATCCATGGCCACAAAGAGGGGAAAATCAAAAGTACGGTCGTCGCCGCCCTGGATGCAGACCCTGGGCGACATGAACATGCTCCTCCTCTGCTTCTTCATCGTGCTGATGGGGGATGAGACGGTGGTAAGGGGGCACGAGTTCCTCTACGTGCTCTCGTCATTCAAGGGGAGCATCGGCATCATGGCCGGAGGAAAATCGATCTCCAAGGGGAACATGATGGAGCTCGGCCACAACATCACGGCCCTGCCGAGCAGCCAGAAGCAGCAGTACATGTCGCAGATGCTGAAGCGCGCGGTCGAGGCGTTCAAGCCGGAGATCGAGGCGCGCGAGGTGCGCGTGATGGAAGACGAGCGGGGGCTCGTGATCACGCTGAGCAGCGACGTGTTTTTCGATCCCGGGTCGGCGCGCCTGAAGGGCGACGTGCGTCCGGTGCTGGGCAAGATCGCGCGGCTGCTGAAGAACGTCGACAACTTCATCCGGATCGAAGGGCATACCGATAATGCGCCGGTGACCGCCCCGAAGTCGCGGGAATTCTATAGAACAAACTGGGAGCTTTCATCGGCGCGGGCGCTGAACGTCCTCCATTTCCTGTCCGATGATGAAGGAGTGAACCCCGGGCAGCTCTCCTCGGTCGCGTTCGGGGAATACCGGCCGATCGACGTCAACACGACCCCGCAGGGCAGGGCCTACAACCGCCGGGTCGACATCGTCATACTCAAGGAACACTTTTTACAGAAATCGAAGGACAGTAGAATCCCGCGGCCGCTCCCGGATGAAGAATGGCGCTAGAACGGGTCAGTCGCCCTTCTGCTTCTTCATCTCGGTCAGAATCCTCTGAATGTTATCCCTCGCGTTGCTCTTGTAATCGCTGATAATCCGTGACGGCGGCAGCTTGTCGAGGTCCGAGCTCAGGTCTTCGTATATCGAGAGCGCGCGGGACAGCTTGCCCGTCTCGTAATAAAACCGTCCCAGGGTAAAACGGGCAATGTAGTGCTTTTTATTGCGCGCGACCACTCCTTCCATCAGCTCAATAGCGCGGTCCTTTTCATTCTTGTGATAAAACAGGAGGATCGCCAGGGCGTTCCGCGCGTCATAGTAATCATCCTGCATCGCGATCGCCTTTCCATAGTTGGCCTCGGCTCGGTCTATATCGGCGGCGTCGTTCTTTTCGCTTCCGCGGTTCGCGTATGCCAGGCCCAGCGAGTAGTAGACGCCGGGCGTATCCTTTCCGTATCCGATCGCCTTCTCATAGTTTTCGATCGCGAGGCCCCAGAGGCGCTTCTCGATATAAATGGTGCCGAGACGGCTGTACTGGTTGGCCAGAGTGAAAAGGGCTTTCGTGTCTTTAATCCCGTTTTTTTCCAGCGGCGCGATCTTTTCCCTGATCTCGCGTATTGTCCTGTCGCTGTCGGGAGTATAATTCCGCAGGTATCCGCAATTCAGGTACCTGGC
>JAFGJX010000066.1 GCA_016928865.1 Spirochaetota bacterium | reverse complement strand
CGGGCGCCGGCGCAGTAGAGGCCGGCGAGAAACACCAGGTGCGAGATCCCGTATATGACCGGCCCGCCGATGATGACAATGAGCGGCTCGCGGAGCCAGATCGACAGAACCCCGAAAAGGGCGACCGCCGGCCAGCCGATAACATAGCTGAAGCCCATTAAAAAGATTCCGAAGATCACGCGTGGGGACGGGCTCTCCCTGAAGGGTCCGAGATCGGCCCGTTCCTCGATGGCCTTTCGCGCAAATTCCGTGCGCGCGGACCATTCCGCTATTGTATTCAGCAGGCCCACTTTTTACTCCTGAAAATGTTTCGCGTCGGATCGTTCCGCGGTCCGGCCAAACAGGAAGAAACATACATCGTCACCCGGCGCTTCAGAATGATACTCACGGCGGCGCAGAATAACGCAACAAAAAAACCTTGACAAAAACGCCGACCGTTCAATAACGAATAGGTCTGTTTTCATGCTGTTTCAAACAGGTACCGGAACATATACTGATGAACATCCAGAGCAATGAAATCGTCATCAACGGCCAGGAGCTGTCGCTTGATGACATACTGGAAGTGGCGTACGGCACGAAGCGTGTGACGATCGGCGCCCTTCCCGAGTATATCGGGAGAGTCAATACGTCTCGCGAAAAGCTGATGGCCGCCCTCGAGAACGGCGTGCCGGTCTATGGCGTGAATACCGGGTACGGAAAATCGTGCGGCAAGCGTATGGCCAGAGAGGTCGCCATAAAAAACGGCTCCAACCTGATCAATTTTCACGGCTGCGGAACCGGCGAGCCGATCAGCATTCCGGAAACCCGTGCCGCGATGATGACCCGCATCCTCTGTTTTTCCCGCGGCTATTCCGGGGTCTCGATCGATCTCATCACCCGCCTGGCGGAATTTCTTAACCTGGGCATTACCCCTGTGGTGCCGTGCGAAGGCTCTGTCGGCGCTTCCGGAGACCTGACTCCCATGTCTTATGTGGCCGCGGCGCTCAGGGGCGAACGGGAGGTCTTTTATAATGGAAAGCGGATGCCGGCGGCCGATGCCCTGAACCTGGCGGGAATTGAACCCTACGAATTTCTTCCCAAAGAGCCGCTCGCCATAATAAATGGCACTTCAACGATGACCGGAATATCCGCCATTGTCATTGACCGGGCCCGCAGGGTATTAAACGCGTCCCTGTCCGCCACCGCGCTCTCCATTCACGCGCTCATGGGCAATGCCCACCACTACGACCCGGTTATCGCAAAGGCGAAACCGCATCCCGGCCAGGAATACGTCGCCAGAAAAATAGCGGAACTGCTCCAGACGAAAGAGAGCGCGGACCGACTTGCGGCCATGACGCTTGAAACACTCCAGGACCCCTATTCGCTCCGCTGTTCGCCCCAGGTACTGGGTGTCCTGCACGACGCGCTGGAATGGATAACGCGCTGGGTGCAGATCGAGGCCAACAGCGCCAACGACAACCCCCTGATAGACCCGGACTCCGGCGCTGTCCTCATGGGCGGCAACTTCTACGGCGGCCATATCGTATTCGCCATGGACGCTCTCAAATCGGCGCTCGCTTCCGCGGCGGACATGTCTGACCGCCAGATCGCCCTGATGGTCGATCCGCACGTAAACCGGGGCCTTCCGGCGGACCTGGTGCGTACGCCCGGCGACGAGGCGATGTACAACCACGGCTTCAAGGCGATGTCGATATCCTCGTCGGCCCTGACCGCGGAAGCGCTCAAGGCGACCATGCCGGCGGCCTCCTTCTCGCGCTCGACTGAATCGCACAATCAGGACAAGGTGAGCATGGGGACCATCGGCGCGCGCGACGCGGCCCGCGTCTGCGTGCTGCTCGAGCGGGTGACGGCGATACACCTCCTTGCCGCTGCGCAGGCATGCGAGATACGGGGCAACGTCAATGCCCGCCCGCGCATCGCCGAGATCGTCCGCCGGGTGCGGTCGCTGGCCGGTCCCGTCATCACCGACCGGCCGATGGACGGTGACATTGAATCGCTTGTCCGCGCCATTGCGGGCGACGATCTCTTCAACCCCGACACCCTGCGCTGAAGGCGCGGAGAGTCTCCCGGATATGCCCATGACCGCCCGGACGCCGATCCCCATCTCCCTTGCCGCTCTGCTGCGCGCCATTGAAGATCACTGCGGATACACGCATTATTACCTTGACCGCGAGACGGGCGAGATCATATACCAGTCGGAGCACCGTTGCGTTGACGATACGGACGCGGCCGGCGTTCCGGATGGCCCGTTTCAGAGACAGGACACATCCGAGCGGTTCATTCATGTCGACCCGATGGATGGACTGCGGGGCATCGGGATCATGGCCGGCTTTATACATTCACTTCAGGATAGCGCGGTTGCATCGCGCCTCAGGGACGCGCTGAAAAAAAACGCTCCCTACCGTCATTTCAAAGACACCCTGCGCGACCATCCCGGTATTGAAAGCAGATGGGGCGCGGTATTCGGCGGCACTGTCAGGGATCTGGCAGTAGAATGGCTCCGGTACAATAACATCGAATTTGAATTTATTCATGAACGGGAAACGCTGAAACATGATGGATGACATGCTGATACGGGCTTTCATGATCGGGGCCGAGCGGGTCGCGGCCTGGGCGGATCTTCTCGACAGGATCAATGTGTTCCCTGTCGCCGACGGCGATACCGGCAGAAACATGAAGATCAGCCTCTCCCCGCTGCGCGATCTCAGCCGCGATCGGGACGGCGCCATACGCGGTCTCCTGATGAACGCCAGGGGAAACTCCGGTAATATCGCGGCCCGGTTTTTCTCCGGATTTCTTCGCGCCGATTCAGCCGCATCGCTCCCGGCCGCGGCGCGAACCGGACGCGACCTGGCGTGGAAAGCCGTGCACGAGCCGCGCCAGGGCACCATGCTCACAGTCTTCGACGCCCTGGCGCAAACGCTCGAGGACGATCCCGGCGGCGCGGCCGCCTCTCCTGACTCCGTTATCGGTTCCCTCGAGCGGGCCGTGCGGTCGACGCCGGAGCTCCTTCCGAAGCTGAAGGAGGCTGGCGTGGTGGACTCCGGTGCGCTGGGGATGTACATCTATCTGGAGGCCTTCTTTTTATCGCTTGCGGGACGGACGGGCGATTTCCGCCCCGTAACCGCGGTGTTCGGCGACTGGCTCAGCGTTGCGCCGTCGTTCGCAGCAGGACAGGATCAGGAAGAAGGCTTCTGTGTGGACATTACTCTCGACGCGAAGATCGGACACGGCTCCGCGGTCCCGCTCCTTGCGGAGCTTGGCGAAAGCGTGGTGGTGCTCCCGGGCGACGACTACGTCAAGGTTCACCTGCACACGGAAGACACCGCCGCGGTGCGCGCGCGGCTCCGCTCGATCGGCGGCATCATCAACTGGTCGGATGACGACCTGAATGAGCAGGTAAGGGAATTCGCGCGCCAGCGGCCGGAGCAGGCCATCCATATCATGACCGACGCCGCCGGCTCCGTCACCCGGGACGACGCCATCAGGCTCGGCTTCACCCTGCTGGACAGCTATGTCACCGTAGAAAACACGGCCGCGCCGGAGACATCGGTGAAGCCGTCCGACGTATACGCCGCCATGCGGCGCGGCGTCAGGGCCTCCACCTCTCAGGCGTCGGAATTCGAGCGGCACGAGCTTTATCGAAGCGCGCTGAGCCTCCATCCACGCCTCCTCTACCTCTGCGTCGGGTCCGCCTATACCGGCAACTGCGAGGTGGCGCAATCCTGGAAAGAGGCGAACGACCCGGACGGCCGCTTGACAATCCTCGACACCGGCGCGGCCTCCGGAAGGCTCGGCTCCATGGCCCTCGCTGTCGCCGACTTCTCGAACAGGGAAGACGATCCGGAATCCGTTATCGATTACGCTCGGCGCGCCATCGATCGCTGCCGCGAATACATCTTCATCGACAATCTGAAATATCTCGCCGCGGGGGGCAGGGTCTCCAGGACCAAGGCCTTTTTCGGGAACATGCTGAGCATGAAGCCGGTGGTGACCCCCACGGCGGAAGGTGTCATAAGCGCCGGCATCGCCAGGACGCCAGGTGAGCAGATCGCCTTCGCGCTGGCGAAACTCGCCGAACATACGCCGCCCGGTTCGCGCCCCTTCATCATGCTCCAGTACACTGACAATCGTCAGCTGGTCGAAACCCGCTTTCTGCCGGAGATCGCGGCGCATTATCCTGACGCGGACATCAGGATTCAGCCCCTTTCACTGACCACCGGGGTCCACGTGGGGCCGGGTGCCTGGTCAATGGCATTCATGCCGGAGGAGTAAATGGACAAGGGAAGATTCGCGGTCATCATCCCCGTATACAACCATGAACAGCGCGTCGCCGACGTCGTTCGGAGCGCGCTCAGCCTGGGGTTTCCTGTCTTCGTGGTTGATGACGGGTCCACTGATTCAACCCGCACCAGGATCGAGGGCATGGCGGGCGTGACTGTCATCAGACATGATGCAAACAGGGGAAAGGGCGCGGCCATCAAGAGCGGCTTCGCGGCAGCGGCCGGCTCCGCCGACTGGGCGATCACCATCGACGCGGACGGCCAGCACGACCCGGACAACGCGCGCGGCCTGATTCAGGCCATCCCCGGTTCAGGCTTCTCCGGGGACCGCCGCCCCATCATTATCGGAATGCGTAGCAACATGATTGGCGACGACGTGCCCTGGACCAGCCGCTTCGGCCGAAAATTCTCGAATTTCTGGGTCCGGGCCTCGGGCGGCCCGGCAATAGAAGACTCGCAGAGCGGTTTCAGGATTTATCCGCTGCCGCAGAGCATGAACATGAAGGTCAGGGCCAACCGTTTTCAGTTCGAAGTGGAAATCCTCGCGAAGGCCGGATGGCTCGGGATCCCGGTGATCGAGGCGCCGGTGAGCGTGAGCTACACGCCCGGCACGCCGCGTATTTCGCATTTCCGGCCGTTTGTCGACTTCTGGAGAAATTCCGGGACCTTCATGAGGCTCATATTCCAGAGGATATTGATTCCGCTGTTCATCAGAAAGAAGATGGCGTATAAGGCATGACATCATCCATAACTGCAACGCCCCCTCCCGTCCTCCCCCGTTAACGGGGGAGGTGGCCGCTGGTCGGCAAGAGCACTTGCATGCTGGAGAAGACATACATTTTCAGAATAGCAGAATATCGCCTATGATAAAACTTTTTTACCAGTTCCTGACCTTCTTCACCCGGTTCCTCGGCTCCTGGTTTTTCAAGGTCTTTTCCCGCTTCGTCTCCTTCGGCTATTTTATACTCTTCCCGAGCCGGGTGGGAATCGGGATCCGCTTCTACCGGGCCCTGTTTCCGGAGCGGGGCGGGCTTCACGCCCTCCTGTGCACCTGGCGGCAGTTCCACGGCTTCACCGACGTGTTCCTGGACCGGTTCCTGCTGCAGGCGAACAACGAGATAGCCTACACCTCCGAGGGCTGGGAGCTCCTTGAGCGGGCCGCTGCGGACGGGACCGGCGGCATCGTGCTGATGTCTCACATGGGCAACTGGGACGTGGCCGCGCACCTTCTCAGGATGCGCGGGCTTCGCCTTCTCCTCTACATGGGCGCGCGCGAAAAGGAGCAGATAGAAAAAATGCAGAAAGAAAGCCTTGCCGAGAGCGGCCTGAGCATCGTGTCGGTCGGCGAGGACGGCGGATCGCCTTTCGACATCCTCGAAGCCCTCCGCTTTCTCCGGGAAGGAGGCCTTGTCTCGCTTACCGGCGACCGCCTCTGGACGCCGGGTCAGCGCGCCGTTCCCGTCCGCTTTCTCGGGCACCGCGCGCGCCTGCCTGAAGCGCCGCACAGAATCGCGCTCCTGTCAGGCGCACCGCTCTTCCTTTTTTTCGCCTTCCGCACCGGCCCTTCCGCGTACCATTTTTCCATTAGCGGACCGATCACCGTCACGGCCCCGTCCCGGGCGGACCGGGACCGTGTGATCCGCGAATCGGCCCAGCGGTACGCCGACATCCTCGCTGAAAAGGCGCGCGAGCATCCGCGCCAGTGGTATCATTTCGAGTCATTCCTGGGAGAAAGATTCGATTGATTCCGCCCCATAAAGGATTTGACTGATCAGCGGCTACGTGCTAGCCTTTACAGGCGATAGGGAATTCCACAGGCATGCGACACTGAAAGGCGGGCATCAATGATTGACAGACTTCTCCGAAATTACAAAAACGCTGGCATGATTGTTCAGCTCAAGGCGCGTTTTCTTCTGTACCTGTTGCTGATCATTATCATCTTTATTCCTTTTATTATACTGTATTCGGTTAATTCGCACCTGAATAATCCCGCGTTAAACTATACCATCAGCTGGCCGGGCATCATCCCGATGATACTCCTTTTTATATCGATGATCTGCACATTGTTCCTGCTCTACAGGGGAAACTTTATATTATCCTCGCATTTAACTACAATTATTGTCTTCGCGTCAATCTGGACGGTTATCTTTATAGATAAGTCAGAGCATATCATGAAGCTTGATACGACCCTCATCGTTCTCGGGTTTTCCTCCGCGCTGCCAATACTCATTTTAAATAAAAAATACATGGCCCTGTTGTACGGAATCGTGAACACGCTCATTCTCTACGTCTTTATGTATTATTCCTGGGATACCCTGGGCCTTCCCGGCCCCGTAATCGCCGAATATCTTTCTGAAAACACGGTGGCCCTGCTGTTTTCATCGATTGTGGCATACAACATACTATCGATCAACACCCGTGCGCTGGACCAGGCAGAGACGAGCAATTTCGAGCTCCAGCGCACGAACATGGAGCTGCATGCAGCCACGGAGGAGCTGACCGCGTCCAACGAGGAGTTCGAAGCCCAGAACGAGGAGCTGATCCGCTCCGAGGAGGCCCTGCGCGAATCCGAGGCCGACCTGCTTGCCATCTTCAACAGCGTCCACGACGCCATGATCGTGTACGATCTCAACGGCGCGATCCTCGACGTGAACCAGCCCATGCTTGAAATGTTCCGGCTTGACCGCCGGCAGGCGCTCTCTCATACCATTACCGACCTTTCCAATGTCACTTATGACAACAACGCGACGCGAAAACTATGGATGAAGGTCGTCGGCGGCAGAGAAGCCCTGTTCGAATGGGAGGTGCGGCGCCCCGGGGACGGCACCATTTTTACCTCAGAGGTGGGGCTCAGGGCGCTCAAGCGGCGGGGGAATACCGTGCTCCTGGCCGTGGTGCGCGACATCACCCAGAGGAAAGAGGCGGAGAAGGCGCTGAACGAGTCCCTTCAGGAAAAGATCGTCCTGATCAGGGAAATCCACCACCGGGTGAAAAACAACATGCAGGTGATATCGAGCCTTCTGAACATGCAGGCCGATTCGGTCGCACAGCCTGACGCGAACCAGGCGCTGAAAGACGCGGTGGGACGAATCCACTCGATGGCCAGCATCCATGAAAAGATATATAGCACGGAAAATTTTTCAAAGGTGGACATGTCCTCGTATATTGAGGAACTGTCCAGTGACCTGGCGGCGCTCCATTCGGGAAATGACAGAAACGTACAGATCAACCACCGGATGGAATCGGTCTTTCTGGGCGTCGATCTGGCAATCCCTTGCGGTCTCCTCATTAACGAGATTCTCACCAACGCGATCAAGCACGGCCGCGGGGAAGCGGGGAATTGCGTGATTGATCTTACGCTGGAAGAATCGGGCGGTATAACCACCCTCGTGATAGCCGACAAGGGCCCCGGGATGCCGCCGGAGCTGTTCGAAACGCAGAGGAAAACCTCGATGGGCATGCAGATCATCGACGCCCTGGCACGCCAGATCGGTGCGACCGTCGATCTTACGGTTGAAAAGGGAACCCGGTTCACGATCCGGTTCCCATCCGCTTAGCGGCCGGCCTCGCGGAGGCCGGCCCTCCCCCCCCTACTCGTCCATTTTTTTAGGAATAACCAGAATCGGTATGTTTACCGAGTCGATAATATTCACGTCCGGGCTGTCGAATACTGCCCGGTAAAACATGCTCCGCTGCTTGTGTCCCACTATGATCAGCTCGATCGACTCTTTCTTGCAGTAGGCCTCGATCTGTTCGGCCAGGGTCCCTTTCGCTATCGCGTACACGGGCGAAACCTTGCTCAGAAGGTCCTCCGGGACCGCTTCCTGCACCTTGAGTGCGACGGCGTCCTCGCGGTCGGTCGGATGGCGGTACCCCGCCTGCTCGTCATTGACATACAGGATATGGAGACGCCCGTTGAGCTGCAGGGCTATGTCCAAGACCTTCTTTACGAACGACAGATTGGTTGAATCAAGATTTATCGGAAAAAGAATATTTTTGAATGTTACCATTGCGCACCTCGCTGTTAACGATAGTAAGTGAAAATTCAAGCGCCGGCGGAGCCGCAGCGGCATGCCGGCGCCCGGTGACATCTATCTAAAAGAACACCAGCGTGACGATTATGAACACCGCCACAAGTATCGGGATAGAATATTTGAACATGTACCCGAAGAAACTGGGCATCTTCACGCCCGACTCCTCGGCGATCGACTTGACCATGAAGTTCGGCGCGTTGCCGATGTAGGTATTCGCGCCCATGAACACGGCGCCGGCCGATATGGCCGCGAGATAATCCACCTTCTCCACGATCAGCTTCGCCACCGCCTCCGCCTCTGTCATGCCGGGATAGAACTTGCCCAACGCGCTATTGAAAAAGGTGAGGTAGGTGGGCGCGTTGTCCAGAAAGCTCGACAGGACCCCTGTTGCCCAGTAATAGTGAGCCGGCTTTTCAGTTGATTTGATCAATATGGCAAGGGCGCCGTTTTCGCCCGCCTTGAGTATGGCCAGGGCCGGTATGATCGTCATGAATATGCCGGCAAACAGGTATGCCACCTCCTTGATGGGGGCCCAGCTAAACTCATTCCCTTTGCGTATGGCGTCGCTGGTCGTTTTGAGGGACAGCAGGCCCATGAGGATCAGTATGCCATCTTTAACAAAATTCTCTATGGTCTGATGAATGCCGAAGATGTTCACCTCGCCGATTTTGACCAGTCCGCTCAGGAGCACGCCGCCGATAACGCCGCCCAGGAAGAGGAAGTTATGCCCTCCCTCGATCTTGAGGGGCTCCTTTTCACCCACGACCATCTGGGACTTGTCTTCTTTCTTATAATAAAACGAATCTATGAGGAAATACACTACCAGCAGAATGAGAGAAACAAACGCCATGTGCGGCAGAATATGCATGGTCCAGAAAAAAGGCACACCGTGGAGAAAACCCAGGAACAGGGGCGGGTCGCCCAGAGGGGTGAGCGATCCCCCTATGTTGCTCACCAGGAAAATGAAAAAGATGATCGTATGAACCTTGTGCTGACGCCATGAGTTCGAACGAAGTATCGGCCGGATCAGGAGCATGGATGCTCCGGTGGTGCCGATCCAGGACGCGAGCACGGTCCCGATAACGAGTATTACGGTATTCACCAGAGGGCTCCCCTTAAGGGTCCCTTTGATGTATATCCCGCCCGCCACGGTAAAGAGCGACCAGAGAAGAATGATGAAGGGAATATAGTCAATGATGTATATATGCGCAATTTGATGTATCGCCACGCCCTTGTATAAGAGAACAAAGGGAATCGCCAGGACCAGGGCCCAGAAGGCGGAAACCTTGGGATAGTGATGATGCCAGAAATGGGGCGCAATGAGAGGAAAGAGGGCAATCGACAGGAGTATTCCCGCAAAGGGGATAACCCACCAGAGCTGCAGGGTCGTTCCCAGGTCACTGCCAGAATGATGCGAACTCCCCGCGTCCGCATCCGCATGTTCGGCGGCCGTTTCATGCTGCGCGTGATCTGCCGCAGCGATCTGCTTCTGCGCCGTCTCCTGCGCCGCAATGACCGCAGGCACGGCATACGCAACCAACATAAACGCAAAAATCGAGATGAGCACTTTTTTCATGCTGTTCGCTCCTTAAAAATGTAAAAAAATCACGCGGACCGGCACATTTATATCAGGGTACAGGATCAACCCGCTATGATCGCGTCCAAGAGCGACGCATACCCATATACCAGAGAGCGCCACTGACATAAATTTTAATAAACCCCGGCGATGTCAAATCAATAATATAAATTTCCCCCATTTTGGTTATGCCATACAGCGTTAAATTTGTTGACAATACCGGTTTATTTTCACTTATGGAAAAAAAAGAATGGAAACATCGCAAATCGTCGCATGGATGCTTCCATTACAGGTTCTTTCAGATAAAACAGCATCAATATCCTGGAAATACGGCTGTTTATACGATGTGACCGTCAATGCACACCAGTGTCCCGAACGGCCGCATGAAATTGTGCATATTATTCTGGCAGAGGGCCTTGTATGCTTCAATCGCCCGTTGCCTGGTTTAATTTGGTACCTAAAAATTCTACAATTAAGAGGTGATTCTATGGAGATGAATCTGTTTTACATCGCTCCTATCGGATCAGTAATCGCCCTTACTTTTGCTTTCGTGTTCTACAAACTGATGATGAAAGCCAATGAGGGCAATTCCAAGATGATCGAGATAGCGAGCGCAGTAAGAGACGGCGCCTATGCGTACCTGAGACAGCAGTACAAAGTGGTGACCATCGTTTTTGTCGTTCTCGTCATATTATTTTCGGTCCTGGCCGTCATGGGCATCCAGAACCGGTTCGTTCCCTTCGCATTCCTCACCGGCGGTTTTTTCTCCGGCCTGTGCGGTTTCCTCGGGATGAAGACCGCGACCAACGCCTCATCGCGTACGGCGCAGGGGGCATCTGAATCCCTCAACAACGGCCTCAAGGTCGCGTTCCGCTCCGGAGCGGTCATGGGCCTCGTCGTTGTCGGCTTCGGCCTTCTTGACATAGCGGCATGGTATCTGGTACTGAACTACCTTTACGACCATAACGTATGGGGCCTTGCCCAGGAGGTATTTGAAAAATACACCGCGGCCGGCACCGTGTTTGATCCCAGCCAGCTTGCCAGCATAATCGCCAGCGAAGACTTCAGGCACACCAAGCTCGTCGAGATAACCACGACGATGATCACCTTCGGTATGGGCGCCTCCACCCAGGCCCTGTTCGCCAGGGTCGGCGGCGGCATCTATACCAAGGCGGCCGACGTCGGCGCCGACCTGGTTGGCAAAGTTGAAGCGGGCATCCCCGAAGACGATCCCCGGAACCCGGCCACCATCGCTGACAACGTCGGCGACAACGTGGGCGACGTTGCCGGTATGGGCGCCGACCTGTACGAGTCGTACTGCGGCTCCATCCTCGCAACCGCCGCTCTCGGCGCCGCCCTTCCCCTGCTGGGACAGGAAAACCTGAACGCGGTTATCGCTCCGATGATAGTCGCGGGACTCGGCATCCTCTTCTCGGTCATAGGCATCTTCCTGGTCCGCACGAAAGAAGACGCGTCGATGAAGACCCTGCTTGCCGCGCTGAACCGCGGCGTCTGGGGCGCTTCGTTCCTCCTGATTGGTGCGCTCGCCATCATGGCGTACGTTAACTTCATCAGCTGGGGCATTTTCGGCGCGGTCATCGCCGGTCTGATCGCCGGTCTGATCATCGGCCAGTCGACGGAATACTACACCTCTGACGACAACAAGCCGACCCAGGGCATTGCCGGCCAGCACGTCATGGGACCTGCGACCGGTATCCTCGATGGAATATCAACCGGCATGCTCTCCTCGGGCATCCCTGTCATCACCATCGTCATCGGCATCCTGGTCGCCTTCGGCGTATCCGGCGGATTTGAAAATATCTCGCAGGGCCTGTATGGCATCAGCTTCGCTTCGGTCGGCATGCTTGCGACCCTGGGCATCACCCTGGCAACCGACGCGTACGGCCCCATCGCCGACAACGCGGGCGGCAACGCCGAGATGAGCGGTCTGGGCAAGGAAGTGCGGACCCGCACGGACGCCCTTGATATGCTGGGCAACACCACCGCTGCCATCGGCAAAGGCTTCGCGATCGGATCCGCGGCTCTTACAGCCATGGCCCTTCTGTCGGCCTATCTTGAAGAGATCAAGATCTGGATCGGCAAATACGCCCTGCAAAACGGCGGGACCTACAAGGTCGGCCCGGTCACGTTCCATTACAATCTGGCGGAAGGCCTGAACCTGGACCAGTACAACGTGCTTGCCAGCAAGGCTCACATCTCGGATTTCATCCGCGCCTATGACATCAACATCATGAACCCGCTCCTCATCTGCGGCCTGTTCCTGGGATCGATGGCGGTATTCGTGTTCTGCGCCCTGACCATCAAGGCTGTCGGCCGCGCTGCCGGAGCGATGGTTGAGGAAGTCCGCCGCCAGTTCAAGGAAAAGCCGGGCATCCTGGAAGGGAAAGACAAGCCGGATTACGCGCGCTGCGTCGAAATCTCCACCAAAGGCGCCCAGTCCAAGATGATGCTGCCCTCGTTCCTGGCCATCCTGATCCCGGTCGCGGTCGGTCTCATCCTCGGCGTGGCCGGCCTGATGGGTCTCCTGGCCGGCGCCCTGACCTGCGGTTTCGCGTTTGCCTGCATGCTCAATAACGCCGGCGGCGCATGGGACAACGCCAAGAAGTACATTGAGAAGGGGCACCATGGCGGAAAAGGCTCAGATGCCCACAAAGCGGGCGTCATCGGCGATACGGTCGGCGACCCGTTCAAGGACACCGCCGGTCCTTCTCTCAACATTCTTCTCAAGCTCATGACCATGGTTTCCGTCGTTTTCTCGGGCGTGGTCGTAAAATACTCACAGGAGATCGGAAAGCTTCTGGGATTTATAAAATAATCCCGGTTTTCTGATATATTGCAAAAAAAGGCCGTCCCTGCGGGGCGGCCTTTTTTTGTATCTTGCAGCAAACTACTCCATTTTTATCATTGAACTATCCACGGGGTACGTATACTCGTGTTACTCAGGCGGCACATGGCAGGTTACAATGAAAATTGATATGGACAAGCTTCTCAGCGTTGCGATCAACAAAATGCAGATCGGAGCCGAATCGCTCTCAAAGACCCTGCGTAGGCTCCTTGTCATCATTCTCATCCTTGTGGTGGTGATCGCCAGCCTGTACCTCATCAAAAATGAAACGACACGGACATGGGGCATTATCATCTTCATACTCTCCTTCGCATACCTCTATTCGTATGTTGTCCGCCGCCGCGGCACCAGGAAGTGATTCCTGGCCGCCCGCAATGGCACAGCATCTGAACATTCCGGACAAATATTCTGAATGTACGGAAATATTTATTGAGTTTATAACACGTCTGTCGCTATAATAACCGATAACGCACATGAAATACGACGCCTTACAGAAAAATATCGACTCCGCGCTGAAGGTCCTTCACGGCCTGAACCCGAGCATATCCGGGAGCCGGACCATTGACGGCCGCCCGGCGTCAGGCCCGCGGCGCCACCGTCTCCAGAAGGTGCTGGTGGCAAACAGGGGTGAAATCGCCAAGCGCTTCTTCCTGGCGCTCCACGAGGAAGGGATTCCCTCGGTCGCGGTCGTCACCGATCCTGACCGGGGCCAATCGTGGTATGAATTCGCTGACGAAGTCGTCTTTATCGGATACCAGGAAAACTATGCCAGCATCCCGGTCATCATAGCGGCCGCGATCCTTTCAAGGGCCAACGCGGTCTACACCGGGTACGGCTTCCTTTCCGAGAACGTCGGTTTCGTTGAGGCGCTGGAATCCATGAAGGAGCTGCGCGGGACCGAGATAATCTTCATGGGCCCGAGCCACGCCACCATGCGCATGGTGGGAGACAAGATGAACGCGCGCCTCCTGGCGCGGCGCCACGGCGTTCCACTGTTCGAAAGCTCGGAGAGTATCGCAGGCAGCGATATAACGACGGCGCGTCGCGAAGCCGGCCGCATCGGGTTCCCGGTCATGGTTAAGCTCTGCTCCGGCGGCGGCGGCAAGGGAGTCTATCCAGTCGCGGACGAGAGGGAGCTTGAACGCGCGGTAGAATCCGCAGCCCGCATCGGAGAGGACCTCTACGGCGATCCTTCGTTTTATATGGAAAAATATCTGGCAAAACCGGTACACATCGAGGTCCAGATATTCAACGGCTGGGCCATCGGGATCCGCAAGTGCGCGGTCCAGCGCCGGCACCAGAAGATCATCGAAGAGAGCGGACACGTATTTCTCGAAAACTCTGCGGCCCTGGAACTCCTGGCCGCGGCCGAAAAAATAGCTCACATCTCAGGCTACGACGGCGGCGGGGCCGGTACGGTCGAATTCCTCATCGACACCGAGACCGGGAATTTCGGCTTCATGGAAATGAACACCCGGCTCCAGGTCGAGTACGCGGTCACCGACCAGTCACTCGGTATTGATATCGCGAAGTGGCAGATCCTTTATTTTGACGGCCGTGAATCGGAGATCATCGGCCTGGAAACCCTGAAGGGCCGCATAGCAGAGAACGACCATTCCATTGAGTGCCGCATCTACGCCGAGGAGCCGGAGAACAGCTATCTCCCCTCGCCCGGCACAATCATCGAAATGGATCTGCCCACCTTCAACGGCATCCGGTGCGATTTCGGATTCATGGAGGGAGATGCCATCCTGCCCATGTACGATCCGATGATCGGCAAGCTGATCGCGCACGGCTCGACACGGAGGGAGGCGATTATCCGCCTTGAGCGCGCCCTTCAGGAGCTCTATATCAGCGGGGTCAAGACGAACATCAACCAGCTACTCATGATAGTGAGGCACCCTGAATTCGCGAAAGGCGATTACACCAACAACCTGTTGCGTGAAAACCCCGACCTCGACTTCAGGGAGCAGGGCGGGGACACCATCCAGGGGTTCGACCGGCGGTCTCTGAAGCATGTCGTCTTCGGCGCCTTGACCGAGCACCTCCGCCTGCTCAGGGACACGGTCAACGGGTTCAGCGTCATCGCGGGCATGGGCGGCATCATCGACGCCCCCCCGGTGTCGAACATGCCCGGCCGGTACACCATAGACTACCGTGGCCGGCGTCATCTGGTAGAATTTATCCAGATTGCCATTGACTCGTATTACTGTTTCGTGCGGGGCGTCTATAACGGGACAGTCGTCCTGACCTCCATGAACGACCGCTGCGACGATTTCATCCTGATCTTCGGTTCCAGCTCGTTTCGCGTCAGGGTGAACCGCCATTCCGGGTACATTGACGTCAGGATGAAGGACGAATCGAACAAGGTGCGCTACTACCGCGTCTCGGTTGTCACAGAGGGGTTTTCCGAGGACCGGAACATCAAAAAAGTCGTCTCCCCCTTCCAGGGAGCTTTCGTCTCCTTCTGCCGCGAGTTCCACCCCGGCGACCGCGTGCAGGCGGGCGAGCCGCTCATGATTCTTTCATCAATGAAGATGGAAAGCACCATCACCGCGCCGGATGCGGGACGCCTGACATACCTGATCGAGGACGGCGATATCTCCCGCCTGAGGTTTGCGCGTTCAGCGGGGGGGCGCGTCATCGGAAGGAGCATCCAGGAAAACGAGCTCCTTGCGGTCATCGAAACCGAAGAGGGAAGCGGGGAAGCGGCTCCGGCCCCGGACCGGGATGCGGCGCCTGCCGCCGCCCTGTCCGCATCATCCCTCCTGGACAGGCTTTTCAGCGACTCTTTCGCCAACGAGGTGGCAGGCGACCTGCCCCGCCATCTCAAGGCGCTCCTCGAGCTCGTGCTTGCCGCGGCCCGGGGATACGTCTGCCAGCCCACTGTTATCGAATCCCTGAGACGGGCCATGAAGAAGCTCCCCTCGGCGATTGATGAGGCGGCCATGACCCCGGACATACTGTTCCTGCTGCACTCCATAATCATCCATTATACGAACATAAAAAAGCTGTTTTCCCCGGTGGTGTCCGGCGAGGGCCTCTCCTTCCAGGAAGAGCTGAACCAGTACCTCGCGGGAAGGCAGGAGCTTCCCGCCGCGTCGACGCGCACCTTCGACCGGCTCTTGAAGACACTCTTCGACGCGTACGAGCTGCCCCGCTGGGAGGGAAAATCCGAGATGGGCGCGTTCTCCCGCCAGTACGTTTACCTCCTGTTCAAGCGGGCATACCAGTTCTGCCTGGACCAGACCGACATCATAAAAAAAATCGCCCATATCACCGCGAATGTCCGGCATCCCGGACAGGATACCATCGCGGCCCTCGCCCGCCTGATGGAGCAGGAGCAGGCAGAGCGAGACGATTCACTCCTGAAATTCATCAAGGCCATCCTGCAGCCGCTGCTTCAAGAGGCGGGCTTTTCCGCGTACCTGAATGCAGAGGAAGGGCAATGGGATGAACACCCCCTCCCCCATGAAGCGGAACAGCGAAATTTCAACGACGCGGAAATGCGGCGATGCGCCGCCTCCCTCGCCGGACCGGAACCGGCTGCGCAGGCAGCCGGGCCGCTCGCAGACGCCCTGGCGTCGCGGCTGACTGCGCTGGAAAAAAACTACCGGGTCAGGCGCCTTCATTCGCCCCTGACCGGCGTGGTCATACTGCTTCTCGAGGACCCGGGCGATCCGGCCGTGCGCTCGTATCTCGCGCTTTCTGTCGCACGTATGGACAGTAATCAAGCCGGAGAAGATTTACATGCCGCCTTTGCAGACGCGGCGCGGGTCGTTCGCGCCTACCGCGGCATCGGGACAGCGCACCACAGCTGGATCGAGATACTGGCAGAGCAAACGCTCGTCTGGAATGATGATGCCGCCCCTGGAACGATCCCCTACGCCGAGTTCAAGCGCTGGTGCACTTTCTGCCTGAATGCCGCGCGCGACCTTGAGCCGCTCAGGGGGATCATCACCATGAATCTGCGTCCGCCGTTTGCGGTCGCGCCGGGAGAACGCGGCATCCTGGTCTACCGGACAAATGACGCCACGGTCATCGAATACCTGCATCCGGCGGACCGGAGAAATCCCTACCGCGCCGCGGATGACGCGAACATATCGACCCAGCGGCTCCTTGACGCCGGCAAATGGCCCATCGAGACATGGGCTGAGGAGTGCTTCGACCCCGGGTCCATCACTGAAATCCGGATCCCATCAATCGACGAGACAGAGGATGCCCCGGCCAGCGAGCTCCGCATCATCAGCAGACCGGTAGGGGCAAAGATCTACTGCGGCACCATGGGAGGCGCGCCCGCCTGCTTCTACATGAAGGACTCCCGGGTAAGCGGCGGCTCCACCGGCAGCCGCGAAGGGCTCAAGTACATCGCCGCGGCGTATCTGGCCTATCTGAAAGACTGGCCGTTGTACGTATGGAATGACAGCGCCGGCGCGAACATCATGGAGGGCGTCGTGTCCCTGAACCGGGGCGCTGAAGGCTTTATGATGAACGCGCTCCTGACCGGACGCACGGACAGCGCCGCGTTCCGCGCCTACGTTGAGCACACCCCCGATCCCGAACTCGGAAGGCTCTTCCGCGAACTCAACGACCTCTTCGCACTCTCGTTCGAAACGCCCGACAGAAAGCACCGCTCGTTCCAGCTCATCGCGGTCGGTATCGGCTCATCGGCCGGGCTCGACGTGTACGGATCGAGCCAGGCCTCGATACAGGTCCTCCTCGACTCGGAGGAATCATATCGCGTCCTGACCGGGTCTAAGGTCATCCAGACCGTCATCGGCGAGGAGATAACCAACTACGACATCGGCGGTGCCAAAATCCTGGGAACCTGGACCGGAATCGTCGACATCGTGGCCTGTGACAAGATTCACCTCGTACGCTCGATACGGTTGATACAGGATATCTTCATGTCAGACGCGCAGCTCCTCGCCATACGGCGCGCGCAGGGGCTTCCGGAGCCGCCGGAAAAGCCGGGAGGCTCGATCGTGTTCAGCGAATCGACCGTCAGGCGCAACGTGGACGGGGGCCTGTTCTGTTCCTTCAAGGAAAATTACTACGCCGCGGAAGCCCTCATCGGCGGCTTTGCCCGCATCGGCGGCCGGCGCGTCCTCGTCATGGGACCGCGCACCCATTCCGGACTCCGCTCGCTCTCCTCGGTCATCAAGGCGCGGGAGCTTCTGAAAACAGCGGAGCGGACCGGATCGCACCGTATCCTCGTTTTCGGAAAAAAGTTCCTGCAGACGCCGGACTTCCATGAAAACGCCCAGATGCGTCCCCGGATGGATTTTATCAGCGCGCTCATGAACCTCGGGGGTGTGGCCATCCACCTGATCACCCATCCCGACGGCATGAAAGCATCTGACATCAACAGCGCGGCGGACGCGCTGATCTATCTCAGAAATGGAAATGAATCCGCGGCGGACACGCGTTTCATAGAAAATAACGCGACCTTCATCGCCGACTCGTTCGCAGACGCCTTTGACCTGGCGTGCCGCCTCATCGGTATGATCGACCCTGTCGATGCGCCGGCCGCCTTTATAGCGCCTGCGGACGCGCCGGACATTCCGGAAGACGCAATGGAGCCCTACGACATCGTGGCGTCGGTGATCAACCGCGTGTTCGACAGCGGTTCCTTCCTTGAATTCGGCCGCGACATGAACAATCCGATCAACGGCCCAACCCTGATAACCGCCCTGGCGCGCCTCGAGGGTCATACTGTGGGCGTCATTGCAGATCAGCCGCTGATCAAGGGCGGCGGCGCTGACGCCGCCGGCACGGAAAAATTCCGCGTCTTCACCGAGTTCCTGAACCGCACGGGCATTCCCCTCGTGATGCTCTCCAATTCGTCAGGGTTCGTGCCCGGCTCGCAGCAAGAGCGCTTCCGGATCCAGGCAATAGGCGCCGAGTCGCTGGACGCTAATGTGCTTGGCACCGTCCCGGTAGTGAGCGTGGTGCTGAACCAGAACTACGGCGGCCGCCTCATCCATGCCTTTAACAAGTTCCTGCGACCCGGTATCGTCTACCTCGCGCTGGAGAAGGCGGTCATGGCTGTCATCGGCGTGGACGCGGCCTTCGATCTCCTCTACGGGAAGAAATACGCGCGACTGGTTGACCGGGGTGAAACGGAACGAGCGGAGGAGCTGCGGAAGAATTTCGCCGATTCCTACATCGAAAAGGCCCGCGCCGTAAACGACGGCGTCGAGTCGGGACTTGTCGACTGGACCATCCCTTCGATCCGCGAGCTCCGCAGCCACCTCGTGCGCGGACTCGCACTCGCGCGCCGCAGGTGCGAGGAGGCCTTCGGCGGGAAACGCGACTGACGGAATTGAAACTTTCGACTTCATACCCGCATACCCGGCTCCACAAATAAAATAAGTTGACAGCTTTCATGAAATCCATGCATATATATTCAAACTAAAATCTCCGCATGATACAAATTAGAAAGCTGTACAAATCATACGACGATGTGACCGCCCTGAACGCGATAGACCTGGACATCAGGGAGGGATCGATCACCGGCCTGCTCGGCCCGAACGGGGCCGGCAAGACGACCCTGGTCTCCATCCTCACGGGCGTTCTGAAAAAAAACGACGGCCAGGTGACCGTACAGGGACTCGACCTTGACAGAAACCCGGACGAGATAAAAGCGATAACGGGCATGGTGCCCCAATCCCTGGCGCTGTATCCTCTGCTAACCGCGCGAGAAAACCTTGAATACTTCGGGACGCTGTACGGCCTGTCCGGGAAGCGCCTGCGCGACAGGATCGCCTTCTCCTCAGAGGCCGCGTCCCTGCAGCCCTTTATCAACAGACGCGCGGGAAAATTTTCGGGCGGCATGCAGCGGCGCCTGAACCTCGCCATCGGCCTGCTGAACGACCCGAAGATCCTCTACCTGGACGAGCCGACCGTGGGGGTTGACGCGCAGTCGCGCCGGTACATGCTCGACACGATACGGAGGATAAACGCCGAGCGCTGCACGACTATCGTCTATACTTCCCACTACATAAGCGAAATCGAGCAGATATCCGACGACATCGTCATACTGGACGAGGGGAGCATCATCCTCTCCGGCAGTAAGGAGGACATCCTGTCATCGCGCGACGCGCTCGCGATACAGGTCGATTCCATAAGCGGCGCCGTGTCTGAATCGCTGTCCGCGCTCGCGGGCGTCACCTGCGAGACGGGCGTCATCTATGTGGAAAAAAACGACCTGCTCGCCCAGTCCATCATCCGGGTCGCGTCGATTCTGCGCGACGCCGGGGCCACGATACTGAACATGCACTACGACACCAACCGGCTCGAAGAGCTGTACCTGCACCTGACCAAAAAAGAGCTGAGGGACGAGGAATGAGACTGCTCGCCGGCATTATAAAAAAAGAGGTTCTGGAAATCATACGCGACATACAGTCGCTCTTTCTGCTCATCCTGATGCCCGCGACCTTCATCCTGGTGATGTCGCTTTCCATGCAGTCTTTGTTCCAGCCGGGGTCCGACTTTACCGTAAAAATCATTGTAAACGATCTCGACAGGAGCCCTGAATCCACGCGTTACATCGGCGTTCTGAAAAAGATAAAAAACATCACTATTGTGGAACAGACCATCGGGCTGCCGGAAGAGGCGATCAGGAAAAAGATCACGGAGGGAGACAGCAATTTCGGCCTGGTCCTCACCAAACATTTTACCTCCGCTGTCAGGAACTTCGCCGGGTCGCCCGGCGAAGCCCCGATGGTCCTCTATATCGAACCGGCGATCCAGTCATCGATACAGATGGGAGTAAAAAACCAGCTGCTTGTCGAGTTCCTGAAGCTCAGGACCGGAAGTTTTTTTGACGCCAACGCCGCGCTGGCGGCGTACGCGGGAATTAAAAAGAACAATTTTTTCCCGGAGCCTGACGCCGTCATCCTCCCCCGCTTTGCGGTGAAGAGCGGCCCGGAATCGGCGATCCCGAACGCGTCGCAGCAGAGCGTGCCCGCATGGCTCGTCTTCTCCATGTATTTCATCGTGATGCCGATATCCCTGATATTCCACACGGAGAAAAACTACGGCACCCTGTCGAGAATACGGAGCATCGCCATGGACATCCGCTACCTTATAGCGGGGAAGATCGTCTCGTATTACATCATCAGCATGATACAGGTTGTCTGCATGCTCTGCGTGGGCCGCTTCCTGGTTCCCCTTCTGGGCGGCGACGTCATCGGTTTCGGCAGCTCGCCCGCGGGCCTGTTCCTGATCGCGTCCTGCGTCGGGATCAATTCAATCGCATACGGTCTGCTGATCTCAGCTGTTTCGAAAAACACGCAGATGGCCGGATCTCTCGGCGTCATACTGATCATTATTTTCTCGGCGATTGGCGGCATCATGGTCCCGAAATTCGTTATGCCGGCGGCGATGCAGAGCCTATCCATCATATCTCCCCTCGCCTGGGGGCTGGAGGGGTTCCTCGATATTATGCTGAGGAACGGCGGGATCGAGGACATCCTGTCCGAGTGCGCTCTGCTCGTCCTCACCAGCGGGGTCATGCTCGGTGCAACCGGAATCATGTTGAAGAAAAAAATATTGTAATCAGGGGAGCGACCATGAAAGGATCATCCGACGCTAATTTCAAAAGGGAACTGAAAGAGCTGATCATCGACGAATGCGACCTTGAAATCGGTCCTGACGACATCGACGACGACAGCGCGCTGTTCGGGTCAGACTCGCCGATCGGACTGGATTCCGTAGATGCGCTCCAGATATCGATCGCGGTCCAGAACAAGTATGGCGCGGTCATCACCGACAGCAAGGTGCTCAGGAGGGTGATGAAATCGATAAACACCTTCGCCGACTACCTCAGACCGGAGTAGCGCGCATGGAGAATATTTTCATCCGCGGCAGGGCGGTCACCTGCTCACTCGGCGATGATATCGACGGCATAATAGCCCGCGTCAGGGCAAAGGAAAGCGCTCCGGTTGAGCTGCCGATCCGCATCGCGACGGTAAGCTATACGCGGCCCTACTTCCGCATCCCCGGCGGCGATGACCGCGACGCCGACCTGGAAGGCTATTTTTACCGGGTCCTGTTCGACACAGTTTCCCGCGCCATATCCGGCGCCGGGCTTTCAAAGGAAGAAGTCCGGGCGAGCGCGCTCTTTTTCGGGTCGACGTCAATCGATATCCCGATATTCGAAGCCACGTATAAACAAACCGAAAACAACGGCGGGAAAAAGCTTTCGAACGAATCCCCCGGATACGGGAAGATCATCAACGAAGTCGCCGAACATTTCGGCATCACCGGACCGTGCTTCACGTTCACCACAGCCTGCACCTCCAGCGCCAACTGCCTTCTCTACGCCGCGTCCCTGATACGTACCGGGCGGATCGAGCGCGCGATAGTTATCGGGTACGATCTCTTCAACGAGGTCGGCTTTTACGGCTTTGAATCGATGAAGCTGATCGAGCCCTTCGCCTACCGGCCCTTTGACAAAAACAGGATCGGCATCATAATGGGAGAGGGGTGCGGCGCTGTCGTGCTCGATGCGAAGCCTTCATCCCCGTCCGGCTTCCGCTTCCTCGGCGGCTCAAACGCGTGCGACACCTTCAATGTCACGACCCATACCCTTGAGGGAGACGATATCGCGCATACCATACGCGAGGCCCTGAAACACTGCGGGCTCGACATCCATGATATTGACGCGGTCAAGGCGCACGCGACCGGCAGCCCGGCAAACGACGTGACCGAATACAACGGCATGAAGCTGGCATTCGGCGAGTCGCTTCCTCCCTTTTCCGGGATAAAGCCCTACATCGGCCATACGGTCGGCGCCAGCGGCGTGATAGAGCTTGTCATCATCATCGAGTCCATCGCGCGGGGCTTCTTCCCCGCCACGCCCGGGTTCGAACAGGTTGACGAGGAGATAAACGCGCGCCCGATCACCGAAGCGCTCGTGATGAAGAGCGGGACCGTCATGCTCAACTTCTTCGGCTTCGGGGGCAATTGCTCATCCTTCATCGTAACCAACAAGGAATAACAGCCATGTATGTTCATGCAACAGCGCCATATGTCTGCAGCCCGGAAGTTGAAATTGACGAGCTCAAGGCCGAATTGAAAAACTACACGGATTTTTTCTTCCGGAGGGTGAATAAATTCATCATGCTCTCACTGCTGGGCGTGCACCGGTGCGTGCACGGGAAGAGCATCGACCCGCACACGGCGGTGTTCCTCGCAACGGAAAACGGGAACCTGGGCGACACTGAAACAGTCCTGCACCAGCTCTACCGGGAGAACTCCTTTCCCAAGCCGTTCAACTTCATCAACACCATGAGCAACACCGCGTCCTTCTACGTGGCGCAGAGCCTGAAGACGCTCGGGAGAAGCATCACGGTTTCAAGCAAAAACGTCTCGTTCGAGCGGGCCCTGGAGCTTGCCATGGCGGACTTTGAGCTCGGCCATATACGGGAGGCCCTGGTTGGCGGCGTGGACGAGGCCGTGTTTTCACGCGAATATTTCTCGAAGAAGTATGACGCATCCTATCACGATGCAAAGCTGGTTGGAGGAAGCAGCTGGCTTTATCTCACCTCAGAAAGACCCGGTTCACTCGGGGAAATGAGCGGCATACGAACATTTTCTGCCGAAAATGAAGCGATCGACTGGGCCAAACGCACCTCTTCTCCCGGGACTGTCCTGGCATTCGGCATACTCATGACGCCGCTCGATAAGGAAAAATGGCGGGAAGAATTCAAAGCCGCTGCCGGGATGGACTATATTCACGAATTCGGTTTTTATGACACCGCGGCCGCGTTCGCGACATGTAAATTCTTTGAATCGCGCGAAGAAAAGGCGATGATCCATGTCAGCAGGACCGTACAGGGGCACTATGTTTTGCTGTCGTGCAAGCGTCAAGAGTAGTCTGTCGCAAGCGGCTATTTCCACCTGATCTTTTTCAGCAGCAGGTAGGCCTCTCTCTCTTCCTCTCCGCATTCCCGGTACAATCGGGCGGCCTTTTCCAGGTCCACCTCGTCCGTCTTTCCCTGGATGAACTTGCCGCATGAGGCAGCCGCGAGCCGCCACTTGTCTCCGATGGCGTTGAATCTCTTCGAGGCTTCCAGCAGCTCCGGTATCTTTAAAATATCATAGGCTTCCCTGAGAAAGGCCGCGTACATGTAACGGAACCCGCCGCCTCCCGTGCCGACCTCCTCCTGGAAAAGAACGAAGTGTCCGATCATGCCCCGTACATATTTTTTATCCGGATTTTTTTGCAGCCGCCGTATCGCCCGGGCATAGGTTTTAATGCCGAGTACCCCGTAATACGGAAACATGGGCTGCAGCATCATGAACACGACACGCTTGATCGATTTTTTTACCGCGCGTTTATAATCGATTGTTTCAGGAAATTCCAGAGGATAAAACATGAACCCCTTCGGCGCGTTGGGCCCCCTGGAAAACCGCGCCTTGCGCAGGTCCTCGCGGCGGACCCGTGTCGGACAGTCCCAGAGGGGATCGTTGATCAGGTACTCATCCCCCTCCCTGCCGCTGACGATGGTCATATGGGTGTTGTTGGGCAGGCGGAAATCACCCAGAAAATATTCAAGATATGCGATAGACACCTGCATGCCGACCGGCCTGCCTTCATCGAGCAGCCGGTCCAGCTCATCCATCGCCTCTTCTTCATGATTATAATCATAGGTCTTGACACAAAACCTGATGCCAAGGCGCTTCTGCACTCCCTTTACAATACTCTGCGGCAACATTCGCCACGCGATAAGCGGCCTGCCCCAGATCTTCACGAAAGGCAGGAACACAAAGCCGATATTGCTCGCTATGCCGAAAGCCATGGGTTCCGACAGATCAAAGCCGTAATTGGTTACTATGGAAGAAACGGACCCTGACTCGCAGTGGCCGCCCTGTAAGTGTTTATATGGTTTCCGTGCTATAGCTTTTTTCATGACAGGGTACTCTTGAATTTCCTTATAGTTTCGATGTCAGTGTGCAGGACATGGGCATACCGGGCCAGCGTCGCGTCGTCGAGTTTGGCAAAACCGCCGGGGGTTAAATGCTTTTTAACTTTCCGCTTCGGTATCTCGGTGAATTGCGACAGGGCGGGAAGATCCATGCAGGCCTTGTACATGAAATACTCCAGCGGTGAGGACTCATTGCTCCTGATTCTTTTTTTCGCCCCTTCAGCCAGTTCCTCGAACTCCACCTGGAGGTTGAGCCCTGTATAGTACCCCGTATCCCATCCATTGGAAGAAACCTTTTCAAATTTCCCTTCATCATTTTCCGCGTAATGCACCAGACCGTTCAACTTGAGCATCCGCTTGCCTTCCTGAGGCACTTCGTTTATTTTCATAAGCATCCCCTCTCAAAAGGTTGGACAGTCATATCGGGAATAGTGTCATTTGTCAACCTTAAAGATACCGGGACGCCTGTCGGCGGGCCGAAAAATTATGCGGCAAGGGGGGTATTACTCCAAGGCCAGGCGCATGTAATCCTTGTTATTCCCACCGACGGCCATGCACTGTGCCGCTTTTGCATACATTGGAGAAATGGAAATGGCACCACAAGAGATTCCCGCGCGCTGGCGCTATGCCCCGATAGTTTAATCCAGAACCACCAGCGCCCGGTTTCCGCCCGGCATTTTTTTCCGCTAAAAAAAAATCTGAGAACGCGTTTCTCCTTTTTATTGTCTATAAGGCAAATCATGAAAAGGAGAAACTCCCATGGAAACTAACCAGCAGGCTTTTATTACGTCACGCTCGCACGCATTGATTTTCATCGTGGTCATGACGGCCGCGTTTATACTTACTGGATGCGCGCCTAAAATGGCCGGCAATATAAATCATCCTGTTACAGAGCCGGATGTCATTGCAGAAAAAGAAAAAGCTGAAGATGCAGCTGCACCGCACGAGTTGCAGGCGTCTCCCCCCCAGTCAAAATGCATGGCCAACAGGCACATGAGCATGGCCGGCGCCGCGGCCATGGACTATGTTGTCATCCAGCACAATACCGAAGAGTATGACCATATCTCCGAAAACGAATTCAAGAGCGTTGCGGAAAACCCGCTTTCCACGTTTTCAATAGATGTGGACACGGCATCCTATTCCAACGTGCGCAGATTTATCCGGTACAGCCAGCTGCCGCCGCTGGACTCGGTCCGCATCGAAGAGATGATCAATTACTTTACCTATGATTATCCGCAGCCCGCGGGGCCCCACCCCTTCTCCGTGGTTACCGAGATGTCACAGTGCCCGTGGAACAGGGAGAACAGGCTGGTCCATATCGGCATCCAGGGGAAGAGCCTGGATTACAAAAACCTCAAGCCGGCCAACCTGGTCTTTCTTGTTGACTCGTCAGGCTCCATGAGCGACACAAACAAGCTGCCGCTGCTGAAAAAATCGCTAGGCCTGCTCTTGAACGAGCTGTCCGCGAGCGACCGCATCGCCATTGTCGCATATGCCGGCTCCGCGGGTCTGATACTACCCTCGACACCGGCAACGCAAAAACAAAAGATCCTTGCGGCCATTGACAGGCTACAGGCAGGCGGCTCCACCGCCGGCGGCGAGGGGATTGAGCTTGCTTACAAGGTGGCGAAGCAGAACCTCCTTGCAGACGGCAACAATCGCGTGATACTGTGCACTGACGGCGACTTCAACGTGGGTGTTTCTTCAACCGGCGACCTGGTCCGCATTATTGAAGAAAAGCGCAAGGACGATATCTATCTTACCATCTGCGGTTTCGGCATGGGGAACTATAAAGACGGCAGGATGGAACAGATCAGCAATGCCGGCAATGGTAACTACTTTTATATCGACAGCATCAGGGAAGCGGAGAAGGTCTTTGTGCGTGAGATGAGGGCGAACATGTTTACCATAGCTAAGGACGTTAAAATTCAGATCGAGTTCAATCCGGTCAAGGTCAGGGCGTACCGGCTGGTTGGATACGAGAACCGTATGCTGGCCAAGGAAGACTTCAATAATGACAAAAAGGACGCCGGCGAACTCGGCGCCGGTCATACGGTAACGGCCCTGTATGAAATCGTGCCCGTCGGTTCAAAGCAAAAGATAAACGAATCCGGCGAATTGAAATATCAGAATACGGTTGTATCCGACAGCGCAAAGAATTCCGGCGAGATAATGACCGTGAAGCTGAGATACAAACCGCCCAAAAGCGACACCAGCATACTCATTGTGCAGCCTCTTGAATATCAGACCGCCGCCCTGGGCAAGAGCTCCGACAACTTCAGGTTCTCGGCCGCGGTGGCGGGGTTCGGCATGATCCTCCGGGACTCGCAGTTTAAAAAAGACCTTACATTCAAGGATGTTATCGCCCTTGCGAAAAAGTCAAAGGGGAAAGACAGCGAGGGATATCGCGCGGAATTCATTGAACTCGTGGAAACGTGCGCGCTTTTGAAAAAGTAACTTCATTTCATTCCTGCCCCTCCGGCGCCTGTTGCGCCGGAGGGGAGACTCTTTAACAGCGACTCCGGAAATAAAATCAAATTAAATACATAGAGGCAAATGCACCCTTGTTGGGTGCGGCCTCTGCGACTGAATGCGTTTTATCAGCAATCAACCTCTCAGATTACACCCCTTCCGGCAGAAAAAGCGCTGGACAGAGGCCGTACAACTGTATTTCAATAATAAGTACCAGGCCCGGAAGGGTGCAGGGCACCCATAGATAACAGGTTTCAGGTTTAATAGAAATAACACCGGTTTGTTTATACAATGATTAAGAACAAATCCGCATACGAAAACCTGGCAGACAGGCTGAACCGCTTCCCGCAGGGCGCCCCGCCCACGGCCCTGCTCTTCGAAATTCTCAAGGTCCTTTTCACAGAAAAGGAGGCCTCCCTGGTGGCGCAGCTGCCGATAAAACCCTTCACGGTTGAAAAGGCCGCATCCATATGGAAAACTGATATCGCCACGGCACAGAAGAACCTGGACGGCCTGGCAGCCAGGGCCCTTATCGTTGATCTCGAGCGCAACGGTACAAGCGAATACACCCTGCCGCCCCCCATGGCCGGCTTCTTCGAATTCTCGATGATGAGAATCCGGAACGACATCGACCAGAAAACCCTGGCCGAGCTCTTCTATCAGTATATGAATATCGAGAAAGACTTCATCAGGGAGCTCTTTTCCCGGGGTGAAACCACAATGGTCAAGGTCTTCGTCAACGAGACCGTGCTTCCGGAAGACCGGAAGATAGAAATCCTCGACCATGAGCGGGCCAGTGAGACCATAAAGACCGCCTCCCACCGGGGGATAAGCCTCTGCTACTGCAGGCACAAGATGCAGCACAACGGCCGGGCCTGCAGAGCGCCCCTCGACATCTGCATGACCTTCGGAAGGACCGCCGCCTCCCTGATAAAAAACGGCTTCGCCCGCGAGGTTGACGTCAGCGAAGGCCTTGACCAGCTTGCCCGGGCGTACGATTGCAACCTGGTGCAGTGCGCGGAAAACGTGAGGAACGACGCGGCCTTCATCTGCAACTGCTGCGGGTGCTGCTGCGAGGCGCTTATCGCCGCCCGTACATTTGCCTTCCTGAGGCCCGTCAGCACCACAAACTTTATCCCGGACATTGCACGATCAAAATGCAGCGGGTGCGGGAAATGCGTCGATGCCTGTCCGATAGAGGCCCTGGCCCTGGTTTCAGCCAACGACCCGGCAAGACCGAAAGCGAAAACGGTCATGCTGAACGGGGATATATGCCTCGGGTGCGGCGTATGCGCAAAGGTGTGCCCCTCCCGGGCGATATCCATGCTGCAAAGGGAGCAGAGGGTCATCACCCCGGCGACAACGGTCCACCGGAGCGTCCTCATGGCCATTGAGCGCGGAAAACTGCAGAACCTCATCTTTGACAACCGGGCCCTCTTCAGCCACCGGGCCCTGGCCGCGATGCTGGGCGCGATACTGAGGCTCCCGCCGCTCAAGCAGGTCATGGCAAGCAGGCAGATGAAATCGGTTTACCTTGACCGCCTGCTTGAGCGCTATAACGCCGGCAACAGATCGTGACCGGACTGTTATCGGGAAATGTAATCCCGATTTCTGTACTATTTGAATTTTCAACCTCTCCGGTGATGGCCCGGGTGACATAATGAGCTCTCTGTGAAGCTACCCCCTCTCATCCGGGTACGCTGGGCATCATCCTGGCAGGGGAGATTATATCCCTTAAGTTATAAAAGCGCCCGGGCGCCGTTATGCAGGTCATTGAGCGCTCCCCTCAGAAGGGGCAAGGCGCACAGCGCTTCTGTGCCGGAGAGCGTGCCGTATCATTGGATATAGCGGGCCAGCGTGAAATCGAGAGACGAGCCATTATACCCCTGGCCGGCAAGAACGATGTCTCCGTCGCCCTGTATGACGATGGCGTTCACGGAATCAACGCCGGAACTGATAGCCGTTTTCACGATACCGTTGACGCCAAAGCCGGTATCGAGCACGCCGGCCGAGCTGTACCGGACCATCGCAAAATCATCGTTCGATCTGCCGCCGAACACAATATTGGCGCTCGAGTCAACAGCGATGCAATGTCCGTAATCCGCTCCTCCCAGGTCCTCCACCGCCATGCCGTCGCTGCTGAAGGTCGTGTCAAGTATGCCGAACGAGGTGTACTTGAGCAGGGCAAAGTTCGTGGCGTTGTAGCCTGCGGCCAGGACAGTGCCGCTGGAAAGCACCTTGACGGCGTTCGCACGAGTATTACCCGTGGTTGGCAAGGTTTGGGTTGCTATTCCATCCGAGCTGAAGGTACCGTCAAGGTCGCCATCGGTTTCATATTTCACCACGGCGAAATTCTCGACGCCGGAGATCGTGGCATATCCCGCAACAACGATCCTATCGTCGAGCTGGATCCCCACCGCATAGGCGGCGTCGTTATTTGCGGACACCTGGGTCACGACCTTCCCGTCGGTACTGAAACCGGTATCGAGCGCTCCGTCAGAGTCCAGGCGCGCCACTGCAATGTTCGTATTGCCGGCCCCGGTCAGCTCATATCCGGCAACCACGATATTGTGCGATGAATCGATCCCGACATCATAGCCATAGCTGTTTCTTTCAGCCGTGAATGTAATATAGGCCCTGCCGTTGTCGCCAAAGGTCGTGTCCAGGTCCCCGTCTGATTCATAGCAGGCAACGGCAAAGGCCGTATACCCGGAAGTGGTAGCACCCACAGCCTGGCCCACTGCCACTATCCTGCCGTCGGACTGGATGGCGACCCCCCTGGCGCCGCCGCACAGACCGCCCATGCTTGTGGTGACGATCCCGTCGCCGCCGCCAAAGGTCGTGTCGAGGGTGCCGTCCGCGTTGTATCGAGCAAGCGCGAAGTAATCGCTCGTGCTCGAGTTATAGACATCCCCGGCCACGACGATCTTTCCGTCAGTCTGAAGCGCCATGTCGTACACCACGTTAGCGACGCTGCTGATGTCGGTCATCACGATGCCGTCGCTGCTGAAGGCCGTGTCGAGGTAGCCGTGCGCTGGAAAGGTGCTGAATGTCCATGAATAGTCGGATGCAAGCGGGCTCCCCGTCGCGCTGGTCACGTCGGTCGTTATCGTGACGGTGTACAGCCTTCCTCTGGTCAGGTCGGTACTCGGATTAAAGGTCGCCGTGGTCCCCGAATAGGTGACGCTCGAGGCAATGGCCGGATTGGCGCCATCCCTCACGATAAAGCTCGATTCGGTAATCGTCGCCTCCGCCATTGCCTCGCTGAACGTCGCGGTTATATTAATGCCGCCCGCCACGTCCACCGCTCCGTTCACTGGTGAGACCGATACGACGGTTGGCGCCGGATGCGTGGTGAATGACCAGGAATAGTCCGCCGCAAGCGGTTTTCCTTCCTCGTCGGTCACGTCGGTCGTTATCGTGGCGGTATACACCGTGCCGGCATCCAGGTTGGAATCCGGATCAAGGGTCGCCGTGGTCCCCGAATAGGTGACGCTGGCTGAAACGGGCGGATTGGAACCTTCCCTCAGGGTAAAGCTCGATGTGGTAATCGTTGCCTCACCCATCTCCCTGCTGAAAGTGGCGGTGATACTGCTGTCGACTGCAACATCCTCGGCATTCCTTGCCGGGGACGTCGATATCACGGTTGGCGAGTTACCCAGGAGCAACAAGGCCAATCCATCGTCATAACCGCCAGTCGAACAGGAAAGAAAAGAAAAAAGAATATAGACTACGAACACCATGCACATGGATGGTTTCATGACAGCCCTCCCATTCGTTGATTTGCGTATAGGGCACAATACAGCCAAAAAACATGTCTGTCAATTATTATAATCAAGGAATGTGTCTCCTTGTCAGCATGGTTCCGGGAGGACACAACGAGCCATTGTCGGTGTAGTTGTCCATAACTATATAATCATGGAATGAGCCTCTCCGTCAATTCGTTTTACCAATGATGGGTTGTCCGATAAAGGAAATATCCAAATATATAAAAGATTTGACTATCTGATACGTCCAAATTTATATTACCATCAAAAGTCATATTTCAAGGATTAAATCATGAACAAAAAAATTCTATTCATTATAATGATTGTTAGTTTGTTATCCGGTATAGGCGGTGGGTTGGTATTAAAAATTATTGATTCAAAGATAATCAATAGATATGGGATAACATCATATTCTCAATATGGAGAGGATCTTATATGTTCAAATATTTTTCAATTTTTAAAAATACAGAATCCCACCTATATCGATATTGGCGCCAATCATCCAATCATGGGTAATAATACCTATTATTTCTATAAAAATGGAAGTCGTGGGATATTAATTGAGCCTAATCCCGCAATGTATAAATTATTAACTACAAAAAGAAATGGCGATAAGGTATTGAATTGTGGGATTGGTGTCACAACAACTAGGGAAGCAGATTTCTACATGATCGATAATGGTGAAATTGGTTGGGATACATTTTCAAAAGATGATGCTGAAAATGCTGAAAAAGTTTCAAACGGAAAACATAAAATAACAAAAATCATTAAAATACCCCTGGTAAATATAAATGAGGTGTTTCAAAAATATTTAAATGGCAAGGCACCAGATCTCTGTTCCATTGATGTCGAAGGCTTTGAGATGCCTATACTTAAATCAATAAATTTTCATCGCTTTAGACCTGTGGTTTTTTGCATAGAAACAGTCATGTATGATTCATTTGACAGCTCCGATTCAATTATCAGATTTATGAGATCGAAGAATTATACCATGAGAGGCAGAAACATTGTAAATCTGGTATTTGTTGATGATTTTATATTCAATAAAATTGGATTGATAAAAAAATAAGCTTGAGTCTTTTATTGAGGTTGGTATAATAATCGTATAAGTGGTTATATCTTCATATAAGCATTTGCTCCCTCTCAAATTATGCCCCTCCGGCAGGTCTCGTCTCTTAAAACTGGTACTTCGCCCTCACCCGCATGATATCACGAGAGTTATAGCTTCCAAAAAGGGTGTCGTCGCTTCCGCCGAATATGCCCCCCTCCGCTTCAATGAGAAGCCCGTTCCGGAAATCATAACCGATGGAAGGCATCAGCAGAAAATCCAGGTCGAGCGTCATCATCCCCTGCAGCCTGACGCAGAGCGAGCCGTTGAAAAACTTTTTTTCCACGCGCGCGATCACGAGGTTTGAAATAAGCGGGTCGATGAAGCGATGCGGCCGCACCAGGTACATGCTCTTGTTGATCTCCAAGGTTATGTTGAAGTCCTCGCCGTCAACGAGCCAGTTCAGGCCCGCGGCCACGTTCAGGTAGTGGGCCGGTTCGATCCCGGAGAAGCTCGCCCGCCCCGTGTCCGGTTCGGTCACCCCGTTCTTGTTGAAGGAGTAGGCCGCCTCCGCCTGTAGCGTGACATCGCCCGTCGCGACCGCGATGTCGAACCCGAAGCAGGTCAGGTTCCGGTACCGGGGCATCACGTACACGGTCGTGAGCGGACCGCGCAGGTCAACCGCGGGCGCCAGGAGCACGTCCCGGTCGATGCCGCGGTACGCGGAGAATGAAAAATCGACGATCGACGCGGTGCCGGAGAAACGGCCGCCGTAGCATATATTGGCCCCGCTTTTTGGAATGTCCGGGGCGCGATAGTAATAGTAAAGCGGGAGGTGGTGCCGCTTCGCGAGCCTGACGTACCAGGGGCTGAAGGTGGAGGGAAGCAGCGTGGCCGAGGCTATCGGCGCGCACACGAGCTGGAGTGAATAGTCGCCGAAGAGCAGTGAGAGGGAGACGGCGTGCACGCCCAGGAACATCTCGTCCTCGTCCTTGAAAAAGACCTCGCGCAGGTCCATGGGGGTGAAGTAGGAAGTCGGGTTTATGACGTCCGCCGTTCCCCACCTGATGGTCTGCGTCCCGATCTTCAGGTCTGTATGCGCGGTGAGCCAGCGCAGGTAGAGCTCGTTCGCCAGGACCCTGTTGCGCAGGTATTCCGCCTCGTTGCCCGTCGGGTAGACGTACCCGTGCACGGCGGCGCGGGCGTGTATCGTGTCATTTCCCACTCTCAGGTCCAGGTACCCGTGCGTCTCCGCCTTGTTTATCAGGTGCTGGTTGCGCTCGACCTTCACGGGCGCTCCGGAAACGACAAGGTATTCCGACTTCTTCAGCCCCCTGCCGAACATGATGAAGTTCTCCGATTCGATATACCCTGACAGCTCCCAGAGCTTTTCCCCTTCTCCAGGGCTTTCCGCATCCCCGTCGGCCTGCTCCTCCATGCCGGCGGCCGCAGCAGGCTCTTCCTGGGCGCGCAGTCCAGGCGACAGGGCGCACGCCATCATCGTCAGGGCCAGGAGCGCGCGCAGGAAAAAGGACCGTTGCATCAAAGCGTCTCCTTGTTGAACAGTGAGTCGTTTACCGCAACATTGTGCTTCACCGATGTGACGGTTATCTCCGTCATCCCCCTGCCATCCGGCAGGTACATGACCATCCGGTGAGGGGTCAGTATGCCGTCGACGGTCCTGACGTCATAGTTTTTCAGAAATTTCAGAAGCTTTCCCTTCTGGTAGAAGTTCACGCTGACCACGAAATAGTCCGACTTTCTCACGAAGAGCTCGATCTTATCATACACCCTCTCGCCCCGCTTTCTCACGGTTTCAACCCGGTAGCATTCCTCGTCAACGGCGGTTACTTCCCCCCGGAGGGTGTAATCGTAATCGTCGATCTCACGTGACTTCAGGTCCTCGTAGAAGAAATGCGAATGCACGAAGGGCTTGCCGCTGTCCGAACCGACGATTTTTTTCGGCTTGCCGCTGCTGGTCTTGAGCCACTGGAGATCCTCCCTG